>JAGQIB010000061.1 GCA_020431545.1 Gemmatimonadota bacterium | reverse complement strand
GAGAGATCGACGAGCGGGAGATCGAACGCCGCGTGGTCGGCGATCGACTGCACGGGAATCCCGTCTTCCAGCGGGAAACACGTGCGCAGGGTCTCGTGCCGGCTCGTGACCTCGCGGAGGCAGCGTTGCAGGACGTCGACCCGGAGCCGTCCGGTGAGCCGCAACGCCGTGGGGACGTTGTAGGCCGGGCTCGTGGGGTCGATCTGGTGAATGAACCAGAGACGCTGCTGCGCGAACGACAGCGGCGCGGGCCCGGGCGGACGGCGGGGAATGCCGTCGTCCGCCGTGCTCGCGGCGACTCGCCCCCGCCGCATGGCCTCCAGGAGCGCTCGTTTGGAGTCGGAGAGCTGCTTCGGTTCCATGAGGGCCTCAGCCGGACGCCGGCGTTTCGCGAAGCGACTCGAGCAGCGCCGCGGCCTCGTCCTCGGACATGGTCTCGAGCTTCTCGATCAGGATCTCGTCGACGATCTCCGCGAGCGTCTCCACCGTGGACGCCTCGAAGAAGCGCCGCAGCGGGAACTCGATCGCGAACGTCGAGCGGAGGCGATGGACGACCTGGGTCGCGAGCAACGAGTTGCCGCCGAGATCGAAGAAGTTGTCGGTGGCGCTCACGCGATCGCGCCGGAGCACGGCCTCCCAGGTACTCGCGACGATGCGTTCGATCGGAGTGCGCGGCGCGACGTAATGGCGGGCCGTGACCCCCGGGGCGGGAAGGGCCGCGCGATTCACCTTGCCGTTCGTATCCAGCGGGAACGACTCGAGCGTCACGAAGGCGGCGGGCACCATGGGCTCCGGCAGCGTGCGACGAAGCTCGGCGCGCATCTCGGACTCGGACGGCGGGCTCGACCCCACGACGTACGCCACGAGCTGCATCTCGGCACCGGTCCCCACCGCGATCGCGAGTGCGCGCGAGATGCCGGGGAGTCGCTCCAGCGCGGACTCGATCTCGCCGGGCTCGATCCGGTGGCCGCGGATCTTGATCTGGTGGTCCGCGCGCCCCAGGAACTGGAACACGCCGTTCCGGTCCCGGCGCGCGAGGTCGCCGGTGCGGTACAGCCGGGCTCCGGGTTCGCCCGAGACCGGATCCGGCACGAAACGTTCGGCGGTGAGATCGGGACGGTCGAAGTACCCGAGTGCGAGTCCCGCGCCGCCGAGGTGGATCTCCCCCGGAACTCCGTCCGGAACGGGCGTCAGCGTGTCGTCCAGCAGATAGACCCGCAGGTTCGTGATCGGACGCCCGATCGGCACGTTGCCGGGGGGGAGATCGGGCGAGCAGTCCCACCAGAGACTGCTGAGCGCGACCTCCGTGGGTCCGTAGAAGTGGGCGAGGGTACGCCCGGGAAGTCGCTCGAAGAACCGGTCGTGCAGCTCCCGGTCGAGCGCCTCACCGCCGCAGAACACCATGCGCAGATCGGGCAGATCCCCGAGCGCGGGATCCGCGAGCAGCAGGCGGAGGACCGAAGGGACGAAGTGCGCCACGGTGATGCGCTCGTCGCGGAGCAACCGGAGGAGCGCGGCGGGGTCCTTGTGCTCGCCCTCGCGCGGCATCACCACCGTGACGCCCTCGCGCAGCGGTCCGAAGAGCTCCCAGGCGGCGATGTCGAATCCGAACGACGCGCTGTGCAGCACGCGGTCGCCGACCCGGAGCGGGTACGCGGCCCGGGACCATGCGACCCGATTGCCGATCGCGTCGTGCCCGACCACCACTCCCTTGGGCACTCCGGTCGAGCCGGACGTGAACATGACGTACGCCGGATCCCGTCGGCCGGCCTCCGCCCGCGGCCCGGAGGTCGGCTCCGTCTGCAGCGCGGATTCTGCGTCGAGCCGCGGGAGATCCGCCGGCAAGGGCGCCGTCTCCAGCAACGCGCGCGGACCGAACACGAGCCTCGGGCGCGCGATCGCCACCATGTGGGCGAGCCGTTCCGCGGGCAGCGAGGGATCGAGCGGGACGTACGCCGCGGCGGCACGCACGGTGCCGAGCAGGCCGAGCACCTGCTCCACGGATCGTCCCGCGCAGACGGCAACCCGGTCCCCGCGACGGACGCCCTGGGCGCGCAGCGCCGCGGCGACCCGGTCGGCCGCCGAATCGAGCGACGCGAACGTCCAGCGCCGGTCGCCGAGAACGAGTGCTTCGGTCTCCGGCATCGTGCGGGCCCGCTCGGCGATTCCGGCGTGCAGTCGGGTGTCCCCGAAGTCGGCCGCCTCGCCGCGGCCCTGGGCGAGCACGCGCTCCCGCTCCGCGGCGGACAGCATCGGCAGCTCGGTCAGCGGTCGGTCGGGATGCTCCACCGCGAACTCGAGGATGCGTCCCAGGTGGAACAGCATCGAGTCGATCTTCGCCTTGTCGTACAGATCGCTGTTGTACTCGACGTAGCTGTGGATCCCGACCTCCGGGATCTCCCAGCACGCGAGCGTGAGGTCGAAGCGCGACGCGCCGTTGTCGACGTCGAGAGACGATGCCTGGAACCCGGCGTACTCCGGTGTCTCGAGGATCGGAAAGTCCAGATAGATGAACGACACCTGCATGAGCGGATTCCGGCTCGGATCCTGGGGCGCCTGGAGTTCGTCGACCAGGGTCGCGAACGGCACGTCCTGGTGGGCGAACGCGCCGAGGGCCATGTCCTTGACCTGGGCCAGAAACTCGCGGAACGACATCCTCGGGTCGATCGTTCCGCGGAGGAGCAGCATGTTGAGGAAGTACCCGATCACCTGTTCGGTCTCCGGGCGGTTTCGATCCGCGATCGCGGAGCCGATCACGAGATCGCGCTGCCCCGAGTACTTCCAGCAGACGATGTCGAGGGCGGCGAGCATCGTCATGAACATCGTGGCGCCGGCCTCCTGCGTCAGCGCCTTGAGTCGCTTCAGCAGCGGGACGTCGTACGTCACGTACTCGCGCGCGCCGGTGAAGGTCAGCACGGAGGGGCGGGGGCGGTCGGTCGGGATCTCCAGCACGGGCGGCGCGCCGCCGAGACGCTCGCGCCAGAACCTCAGATGTCGCTCGAGACGCTCGCCCGAGAGCTCCTCGCGCTGCCACACGGCGAAATCCGCGAACTGGATCGGAATCTCGGGGAGCAGCGGCTCGCGGCCGTCCCGGAGCGCCATGTAGATCTCACCGACCTCGGCCTCGAAGACGTCGAACGACCAGCGATCGGTGATCGCGTGGTGCATGCAGATCATGAGCACGTGGTCGTCGTCCGCGATGCGAGAGAGCACCGTGCGGATCAGCGGCAGCTTCTCCAGGTCGAACCGCTCGGTCGCGATCCGCACGGCGGCGTCCTGCGCCGCCTGCTCCCGCTGCTCGACCGGAAGATGCGTGTGATCGATCACCGGGAGGTCGATCTCGAGCTCCGGCGCCACGACCTGCACCGGCACGCCGTCGACGACCTCGAACCGCGTCCGGAGCACCTCGTGGCGCGCGATCGAGCGGTTGATCGCCCGCTTCATGTTCTCGACGTTCATGCGGCCGCGCAGCCGCGTGGTCGTGTGGATGTTGTAGGCCGGATTGCCGGGCTCCATCTGGTCCACGAACCAGAGACGTTCCTGATCGAGGGACGTGGGGAACCACGGGCGACTCGCGCGGTCCGGCATCGCACGGATCACGGAATCGCGCGGCGCCTCCAGTCCCTTCTGCTTGAGCCGCGCCTCGAGGAGCCGGCGCTGCTCGGGGGAAAGGGCGGCGAGGCGATCGTGAAGGTCCTTCATCGGGCGTCCCCCGGTTCGGAAACGGCGGGTCGGGACGAGAAGTGACGTTGCAGCTCCGCGAGCGCCGGCAGCGCGGCGAGGACCCGGTCGACGTCGAGGCCGAAGTCCACGAGGCAGGCGATCTCGTTCACACCACACGGGATCAACGTCTCGATCACGTGCGCGCACTTGCCGCGCGTGCCGAGCAGCGTGTGGTGCGTGAACGAATGCTCGAACGCGAGGCGGGCGACCTCCTCGGAGTCCTGCTCGTGCGCCGAGCCGTCCTCGAGACCGAGACCGCGAAACTGCTTCAGGTAGGTCTTGAGGTAGCGGGTCATCGGCGCGCGCACGAGCTCGCGCACCTCGTCGTCGTTCTCGCCGACGTACGTGTGCGCGACCATCGTCACGATTCCGGTGGCCGGGTCGTGACCGGCCGCGGCGCGCGCGCGACGATACGCCGCGATCTGCTCGGCGAGATCCTCGGGGGAGTAGCCGACGAGCGCGGCGAGCACGTTCGCCCCGGCCGCGCCCGTTCGTTCCCAGGTCTCGGGATTGCCCGCCGTCGTGATCCAGACCGGCAGCTCCGCCTGGACCGGGCGCGGCAGCGAACGGATCCGGATCTCCGTGCCGTCCTCCCGCGTGAACGGGACGGCGTCGCCGGCCCAGAGACGACGGATCATCTCGATCCCGCGGAACATCGCGTCCTTGCGTTCCGCGAACGGCGTGGAGTGCAGGATGAAGTCATCCGGGTGCCAGCCCGAGGCGAACGAGAGCGCGACGCGCCCGTTCGACAGGTTGTCGACGACGGCCCATTCCTCCGCGACCCGCACCGGGTGGTGCAGCGGCAACGCGACGCTCCCGGCGCGAATCCCGACCCGCGTGGTGACGGCTGCGAGTGCGGCTCCGAGCACCGAGGGATTCGGGTACAGACCGCCGAACGGCTGGAAGTGCCGCTCGGGCGTCCAGACCGCCTGGAACCCGTGCTCGTCGGCGAAGCGGGCGCTCTCGAGCGTGAGCCGGTACTTCGCATCCGACTCGCGCGAGCCGTCGTCCGAGAAGAAGTACAGACCGAGCTCCACGGAGCTCGCCGGCCGCCGCTCGCGCCAGGCATCCGGGGGCTCGGCCGGAGTGGTCGACGGAGGCGGGGCGGGGGCCGCCGGCTGCGCCTTTCCCGGGTCCAGTCCCCGCGCCCGGAGTCTCTTCTCGAGCAGCGCGCGCTGTTCCGCGGTGAGGTTGCCGAGGCGATCGTGGAGGTCGCTCATTCGCCCGCTCCCGCGTCGATGCCGCGTTCGAGCTCGGCGCGGATCTCGTCCTCCGAGAGGTCCTCGATCTCCTCGAGGAGACGCAGGATCTCGGCCGAGGCGTGGCGCTCCTCGAGCGCCGCATCCACCGCGCCGGCCAGCTGCGCGAGGTTCTGCGATTCGAAGAGGCTCGCGATCGCGAGATCGATGTCGAACGTCTTGCGCAGCCTGGATGCGAGCTGGATCGCGAGCAGGGAGTTGCCGCCGAGCTCCAGGAAGTTGTCGTCGCGTCCCACGTCGGGCACGCCGAGCAGTTCCGTCCACACCGCGGCCACGGCGCGCTCCGTATCGGAGCGGAGATCTCCGGATCCGACGGCCGCGCCGCCCACGACGCCGCCCACACCCTCCAGAACGTCGCTCATCGAAGCCGCGCGCGACTCCGCCACGAGCTCGTCGAGATCCTGGGGCGACACGAGGACGACCGGTTCCCGCAGCGTCAACGCGCGCCACAGCGCTTCGACGCCCTCCTCGACGGTGATCCCGATCTCCTCGCGGATCGCGTGCAGCTCCTCCAGCAGCGCCTCGCCGCCGCCACCGGCGGCCGCGGTCCAGCGGTCCCAGAACGTCATGCCGAAGCCCACGGTCACGATGTCCGGATCGTCGTCGCGCCGGGCGAGGGCGAGCGCCTCGAGGTACGTGCTGCCGGCGCAGTAGTCCGACTGTCCGAACACGCCGGTGGCGGAGATCGTGGACGAGACGTTGACGAGCCGCTCGTCGCCACGCAGGTGACGCGCGACATCTCCCGCCGCGAGACGGGGAGCGAGAATCCGGTGCGCGTCCTCGCGGTCCTGGCGCTGGAGCATGCCGCCGCCGATCTCGCCTGCGGTGTGGAACACGGCGTCGATCCGACCGTGACGGTCGCGCAGCACGCGAAGGGCGTCGGCGAGCGCCTCGGAATCCGTGACGGCGATGTCGCGCGCGACGAACTCCGTCCCGCCGAGGTCGAGGTCCGCGGTCGGGCCGCGCGCGGAGAGCCAGGTGATCGAGCGCGCGCCGGCCGCCGCAAGCCGACGCGACAGCTCCGCCTCCAGCTCGCCCGCGCCTCCGGTGACGACGTACACGCCGTCGCGCCGAACGCCGGGAACGTCTTCACCGGCGGCGCCCGTGCGCACGCTCTCGTAGGCCGGCGCCCAGCGATGTCCGCCGCGTCGCGCGACGACGGGCTCGGTGTCCGCGGCATCCAGCTCCGCTTCGAGCATCCGCGCGACGTCCGCGGGCTCTTCGTTCGCGACGTCCACGAGACGGCACGTCGTGCCCGGGAGCTCCTGCGGCGCCACCCGGCAGAATCCGATGAGCGTCGCGCGTTCGGGCGCGGCGGCCGGGTCGCCGGTCACGTCGAACAGGTGACGCGTGGCGACGACGAGGCGGAGCCCGTCGCCCGAGAGATGATGGCCGGCCGCCTTCCACCAGGACACGAGCGAGTGGAATCCGCGCTCGACCGGAGACGTCGAGTCCTCCTCGAAGCAGGAGAGATGAATCACGCGTCCGGGGAGTGCACCCTCACTTGCGAGGGCGTTCAGCACCTCGAGCCACTGTGTGTCGTTCGTGGGATCGAGGTCGAACACGGAGTCGTCGGCGCGCGCGACCGCCGTCGCGGGTCGCGCCCGGAACACTCGGACACCGCGCGCCTCCCCGCGCCGGACGAGCTCCTTGCCCAGCTCGGAGTCCTCGCCGATCACGAGCCACGGCGAGTCGTCGCCACCGTTCGCCGGCGCCGGTCGGATCCGCTTCCACGTCGGCACCCAGAACCACTGCGACAGGTCGGGATTCTTCTCGTTCTCCCGCGGCCCCGGAGCGATCGCGCCGGGTTCGACCCAGGCCCGTTCGCGCTCGAAGGGATAGGTGGGGAGAGGGATGCGACCGGGCGCGTCCGGGGAATGCACGGCCCGCCAGTCGACGTCGGCGCCGGCGGCCCAGAGCTTTCCGAGCGCTTCTCCGAACGCGCGCGCGTCGTCGCCGCCGGACGTCGCGCCCGGGAGCGACGGGATCGCCGTCGCGCGCGGGCTCACGCTCCGCACGGCGGAGGACAGCGAACGGCCCGGCCCGACCTCGAGCAGCACCCGATCGGGATCCTCCGTGAGCACGGCCAGACCATCCGCGAAGCGCACCGTGCCGCGGAGCTGATCGACCCAGTAGCGGGGACTCGTCGCCTGCTCGGCCGTGATCCACGTACCGGTGACGTTCGAGACGAAAGGGATCTCCGGGGCGCGGAGCGTCAGGCTGCGGAGGCACGCTTCGAACTCCGCGAGGATCGGGTCCATCATCGCGGAGTGGAACGCGTGCGACGTGTGCAGACGTCGGGACGCGATGTCGTCGCGGGCGAGGTCCGCCTCGAACCGCGCGACGTCTTCCTCCGGTCCCGCCACGACCACGGCGGCGGGTCCGTTGATCACGGCGAGAGCGCAGGCCGGGTGCGCGGCGAGGCGTGCTCGCGCCAAGGTCTCGGACAGCGGCACCGCGATCATCACTCCGCGGGGACACGACGCCATGAGTCGTCCGCGCTCGGCCACCACGCGCAACGCGTCCTCGAGCGAGAACACGCCGGCGAGCTGCGCCGCGACGTACTCTCCGATACTGTGGCCCGCCATCGCGGCCGGCGCGATCCCGCAGGACATCCACCGTTCCGCGAGCGCGCGCTCCACCACGAACAGCGCCGGTTGCGCGAGAGCCGTGTCACGCAGCCGCTCGTTCGCGGCCGCG
>JAGQIB010000060.1 GCA_020431545.1 Gemmatimonadota bacterium | reverse complement strand
GAGCGTCTCGCGGCGGGGAACGCGGCGGCGGCGGTGCCCGATCTCGAGATCGCGAAGTCCGTGCGCCCGGAGGATGCCCAGGTGGCGGCGCTCCTCGCCGGCGCGCTGGCGCGGTCCGGACGTCCGGTCGAGGCGCGTGAGGAGTACCGGCGGGCCCTCGGGCTCCGGGAGGACTACCCCGAGGCGCACCGGGATCTCGCCGCTCTGCTCGTGCGGACGGGCGAGTTCCTGCCGGCCGCGGAGCACTACCGCCGGGCCGAGGAGCTGGAGGGGGCGGACACCGCGCTCGTGGCGGCCCGAGCGGCCGCGCTCGCCCAGGGCGGAGACCCGGCCGCCGCGGTGAAGGAGTTCGCCCGGGCCGAGACCCTGGGGCCGCTGGATGCGAGGGCTCTGAGCAACTGGGGCACCGCCTGGGCCCAGCTCGGCCGCCCCGATCAGGCAGCCCCCCTGTTCGAACGGGCGGTCGAGCGGGATCCCGGCTCGGCGAACGCCTGGGCGAACCTCGGAGCCGCGCGGGAGGACCTGGGAGACGTCGGGGGAGCCCGGGACGCCTATCGCCGGGCCGTCGGCGTCGACCCGAGGCACCGGGCGGCGGGGCGATTGCGCGCCCTGGGCGGCTAGAGGCGGGCGTCGACCTCCGGGAGGCCCCGGGCGCGGCCGGACGTCGGGAAGGCCCTCGATCGGGCTCTTCACCCCTCCTGGGGGAGTCTTGGCGCGACCGGGGGCCCCAGCGACCCAAGATCCTCGGTAACCGTCGGCTATCGTATTCAAATTCGATTGAAACGTGGCGGGGAACCCTCTACACTCACGAAGTCGAGCGGCACGTCTTTCCTCGAAGATGCACTTCGGGGCGGGGGGACCGCTCGGTGATCGTCTCCAACCCTAGGCAAGGAGATCCTCAGTGAAGCTTGCAACCTCTCTCGTGACGGTGTTCGCGCTGTGCGCGTGTACGGCCGCCAATGCTGACGTCCGTTCGACGACGGACCAGGGCCTGGATCGTGACTCCCTCATCGCGCAGAAGAACGCCGCGGTGTCGGGCATCAACAACCCGGTTCCGAACGTCGGTGGCGACAACATCGGCAGCGCGGTCAACATCCCCGCGATTCCGTACAACGACGGTGGCAACACCTGCGCGTTCCTGAACGACTACGACGAAGTCTGCCCTTATTCGGGCTCGACCTCGCCTGACGTCGTGTACTCGTACTCGCCGGCCGCCAACGGCGCGATCGACATCTCCCTCTGCAACTCGCTCTACGACACGAAGGTGTACGTGTACGAGAACGCGGCGGGCAACCTGATCGCCTGCAACGACGACGATTGCGGTTCCGACGGCTTCAAGTCGTTCCTCGGTGGTGTGCCGGTTTCCGCTGGCAACACCTACTACATCGTCGTGGACGGCTACGGCGGCGACTGCGGTGACTACTCGCTCGACGTCACCGAGAACGTTCCGTGCATCGTCGACTGCCCGGCGGGCGGCGTTGCCGAGGGCGAAGTCGACTGCTTCGACGACTACAACGACGTGACCAACGGTGGCTGCAACAGCACGCCGAACGTCTTCTCGACGATTCCGTGCGATCCGGGCGCGGGCCTCACCGTTTGCGGTACCTACGGTGGCTTCTTCCACAGCCCGTCCGGCTTCAACTACCGTGACACCGACTGGTACGAGATCAGCGAGAACAACGCTGGCGTGACCGTTTGCGTCACCGGCGAGTACGACACGCTGACCGGCTACCTGGCGGCTGACTGCTCGGCCCCGGCGTTCGTCGAGTCCGCCGTCATCGGTGGCTGCGACGTCGCTTGCTTCAACATCCCGGCGGGTAACTACTGGGTGTTCGTCGCGACCTCGGGCTTCGGCTCCGTGGCCGGCGAGTGCGGTGGCAACTACAACATCGCCGTCGAGGGCAACCTCTGCACGGTCGGTGTCGAGGCCACCAGCTGGTCGAAGATCAAGTCGGACCACCGCTAGATCATCGGCTGACAGCACTACATGCAGTTCGGGCGGGCGTCCCTCGGGGCGCCCGCTCTCTTTTTTGGGGGGTGGAGGAGCGGCCCCTTCCGTCCCCGGCCGCCTTCCTTTTTGCTCCCGCGGCCGCTACGATGTCGGGATGCGCCCCCATGTCCGCCTCCGGATTCTCCTCCTGGCCACGTGTGCGGCCTTCCCGGCCCTGTTGTCCGCGTGCGGGGATGAACGCTCGCCCGGGAGCGATTCCGCGGTCGAGGCGCCGCCGCCGTCCGTCAACCCCGAGCTCGGCGTGGACCCCGCCACCGTCACGACCCGGGCGCCCGTGGTGAAGCGCCTCCTGATTCTCGCGCTGGACGGGGCCACCTGGGATCTCCTCGACCCCGTGCTCGAGAGAGGCGGGGCGCCGACGATGGCCGGCTTGATCGAGCGTGGCGTCCGTGCGGAGCTCATCACGCTCGAGCCGACCGTCTCGCCGGCGATCTGGACGACGATCGCGACCGGCTTCCTGCCCGATCAGCACGGCATCCTCGGCTTCGACGGCGTTCCCGGCGCGACGATGACGACGCTGCCGAACGCGCGCATGCGCAAGAAGAAGACGTTCTGGAACATCCTCTCCGATTTCGGGGTGACGACGGGCACGCTCGGATGGTGGGCCTCCTGGCCGGCCGATCCGCTGTGCGACGGGAGCTTCCTGGTCAGTGACCGTGTTCCGTACACGCGCATGGAGGCGTCGATCGGCCGGGGCGCGCTCGACGACGACGACGTGTTCCCGCCGTCGTTGCTCGATACGCTGGCCCCGCTGGTGGAGAAGCCGAACGACCTGTCGCCCGCCGTGGCGCGCGACTGGCTCGGCATGGACGACGAGGAGCGGGAGCGATTCCTGCTCGATCCGGAGTACCGGATGGGGCGCTTCCTGCCCGAGTTCAAGTTCGCGTACCAGTCGGATCTCTCCACGCGAAAGATGGCGGTGGCGGCCTACGATCATCTGCCGGTGCAGGTTCTGTCGGTGTACTTCACCGGCATCGACACCGTGAGCCATCTGTTCTGGCACTTCACGTTTCCCGAGGAGTTCCCGAACCAGCCGGTGGCCGCCGCACAGGCCGCTCGCTACGGCGCGGTGATTCCGAAGTACTACGAGCAGGTGGATCGCTGGCTCGGTGAGATCCTGGCGACGCTCGGCGACGACACCACGGTGCTCATCGTGAGCGATCACGGATTCGGCGGTACCGGGAACCTGCCGTGGTCCGGCGGCCACGGGCGGTTGACCCCCGGCGCGCCGATCGCGCCGCGCGGTCTGCTCGTGCTCTCCGGGCCGGGTATCGTGGACGGTCCCGTACGCCTCGACCGCGCGCACGTGCTCGACGTCGCGCCGACGATCCTCCGCCTGATGGGATTGCCGGAGGCCGACGACATGGTCGGCCGGCCGCTCGAGAGCGCGCTCGTTCCGGCGGCGCGCGAGGAGTTGCCGAACGTCGCGTCGTTCGAGGTGATCGGTCATCTGCGCCGCCCGCCGCCGCCCCGGGTCGATCCCAGCGGCGACGCCGAGCGCATGGAGCGCCTGCGGGCGCTCGGCTACATTCGATAGTCCGGAGGAGATGCCCCGTTGAGCCGTCACCGCAATCTGATGGTCCTGATTCTGATCCTCGCGGCCGGGCTGGCCCTGCGGCTCGGGTACCTGCAGGAACGTCGCAGCGCGCCGGACTTCACCCAGCCCGTCGCCGACGCGGCGCTCCACGACTACTGGGCGCGCGGTCTCGCGACCGGCGACTGGACGCCGCCGGCGGGGGAGCAGGATCCGGAGATCTCGAGCGTCCCGTTCCTGCGACCGCCGGGATACCCCTACGTTCTCGCCGCGGTGTATCGCCTGGCGGGAACGGGCCCCGTGGCCTCGCGGGTCTTCCAGATCGCGCTCGGCCTCCTCAACGTCGTGCTCGTGTTCGCGCTCGGCCGCGCGCTCTTCCGCCCGTCGGTGGGGTTGATCGCGGCCACGCTCGCCGCGCTGCACTGGAGCGGCATCTACTGGGAGAGCGAGCTGCAGGCCGTCACGCTGGCGCGCACGCTCGTGCTCGGCTCCTTGCTCGCGCTCCACTTCGCGACGCATCGGCGTCGGATGCTCCCCGTGATCATCGCCGGTCTCCTGCTCGGTCTCCTGGCGCTCGTGCGACCGAACGGTCTGCTGCTGTTGCCGGTGGCGGCCGTCGCGCTGTTCTGGCTGGACCGCCGCCCCGTCCGGGGCATCGTGCTCCTGGTAGCCGCCGCGGTCGCGATCGCGCCGGCCACGATCCGGAACTGGCGCGTCGCGCACGATCCCGTGCTGATCTCCGCGAACGGGGCCGTCAATCTCTGGATCGGAAATCACGACGGCGCCGACGGCGTGAGCGCCGAGCTGCCCGAGCTCGAGCAACTCACGGGGCGGACGGGCTGGAGCTGGTTCTCGTACCGGGAGGTCGTGGCGGGCGTGGCGGCGCGCGAGGGACGGGAGATGAGCTACTCGGACGTGTCGCACTACTTCTCGCTGCGCGCGCGGGAGTGGATCTCCACGCATCCGGGCGAGTTCCTGCGGCTGAGCGGCAAGCGCCTCCTGTACCTGCTCGGCCCCGACGAGATCTCGAACAACAAGGCGATTCGGTTCGAGAAGGCGTCGAGCCGCTATCTCGCGCCGTCGCCGGGCTTCGCGCTGCCGTTCGCGCTCGCGCTGGTGGGCGTGTTCCTGATCGGGGCGGACGTGCGCCGGCGGGGACGGGGCCGCCCGAGCGACGTCGCGCTCGAGAATCCCGCGGCGGCGTGGCTCGTGGGCCTGTTCTTCCTGGTGTGGATCGGTTCGTTCGTGCCGTTCCTCGCCGCGTCGAGATTCCGGGCGCCGGTCGAGCCGCTGCTGTTCCTGTTCGCCGCGTTCGCGGTGGCGCGGGTCGCGGAAGCGCTGCGACGTCGTGAGTGGGGCGTCGCGGGCGGGCTGGTCGCGGCGGCGCTCGCGCTGTTCTTCCTGACCACGCGCTCGGCCTACGACTCCGCGGTGGACGAGGCGTGGTGGCACACCGACCGCGGGCTCGCGCTGCAGCGGGCGGGGCGGACGGATGAGGCCGAGGTCGAGTTGAAGGCGGCGATCGCCGCGAACCCGGGATACGTCGACGCGCACGTCGCGCTCGGCGAGCTGTACGAACAGCTCGACCGCAAGGACGAGGCCATCGCGCACTACGCGGCCGTGCTGCAGCAGCGGCCGGACAAGTCTTCACTGATGATGAAGACCGCGGTGCTCCTGAACGCGCGCGGCCGCTACCAGGAGGCGGTCCCGTACCTGCGGACACTGGTCCAGATCAGCGACTCCCCGGAGACTCGATTCGAGTACGGTCGTGCGCTCACCGAGGTCGGTCGCTACGACGAGGGAATCGAGCAGTTCCGGGCGGCGATCGCGGCGCAGCCGGAGCAGCCGCAGGCCTTCACGAACCTCGGGATCGCGCAGGCGAAGCTCGGGAAGACGAGCGAGGCGATCGAGTCGTTCCGCGAGGCGATCTATCTCGATCCGTACGGGAAGGAAGCGTACTTCCACCTCGGCAACGCGCTCCAGGCGGCGAAGCAGTACGACGACGCGAAGGAAGCGTTCGAGGAAGCCGCGCGCATCGGTCTCACCTGGGTCGATCCGAGGGTCCACCGGGGGAATCTCGCGAACGAGCTCGGGGAGTACGAGGACGCGGTGCAGTGGTACGAGCAGGCGATCCGCCTCAACCCGACCCACGTCGTCGCCCGCTACAACATGTCGGCCGCGCTCGCGAATCTCGGTCGCTTCGACGAAGCGCTGGAGCACCTGCAGGTCGCGGAGGCGCAGGAACCCGCGAACCGACTCGTGAAGGAACGCATCGCGCAGATCCATCAGCTCATGCAGTCGAAGGCCGGGAAGTGAGTTTCGCCGGAGCAGACCGGTGACCGGTCGCGCCGAGGATCCGCCCTCGCTCTACGGAGCGCACGCGGACTGGTACGACCGGATCTACGCGTGGAAGGACTACGCCGCGGAAGCGCGCGAGCTCGAGCGGATCCTGGGGGAGGAGGGGACCCGGCCCGGCGATCGCGTCCTCGAGGTCGGGTGCGGCACGGGGAGCTTCCTGGAGCCGCTGGCACGCGTGTACCGCGTGACCGGACTGGATTCGAGCGCGGAGATGCTCCGCGTCGCGGCGGCGAAGCTCGGCGACGTGCCGCTGCTCCGGGCCGAGATGCAGGACTTCGCGGTGGCGGGGCCGTTCGACGCCGTGGTGTGTCTCTTCTCGTCGCTCGGCTACCTCGCGAACGTCGAGGAGCTCCGCTCGACCGCGCGGTGCTTCGCTCGCGCGGTCCGGCCCGGCGGCGCCGTGATCGTGGAACCGTGGCTGGAGCCCGAAGAGTTCGAAGCCGGGCGGGTGGGACTCGACGTTGCGCGCGGTCCGGATCGATCCCTCGCGCGGTCGGCGTTCGCCCGCCGCGAGGGCGACGTCGCCGAGATCGAGTTCCGGTGGATCGCGTCGTCCGTCGACGCCGGTCTCGAGCTCGCCACCGAGATTCATCGCCTGTGGCTGTGCCCGCACGCCACGATCCGGGCCGAGTTCCTCGCCGCCGGCATCGAGCTTCGCGCGGACGAGCGCGGCCTGGGCGGCGCGCGCCCACGGGCGCTTCTTCGGGGCCGCGCGGTCTGATTCTCGGAGTCGCCGATTTCCTGGCCCACCGGTATTTTCGCCGCCTTCCCGGGGGTCGGTCCAAGGTAGGCGCCCCGGGGCCCGCCGCCCCGGCACCGGAAATCCGGCCCGGTTCTGGCGTATCTTCGAAGCAAGGCGAACGCGCCGATCGCCGCCGATCGCGCGGTCCCCGTCCTGGATCTCGAATCCCTTCCCGAGGAGGCCCCGCATGAGTATTCGCTTCTGGTTCGCGCTCGCCCTCGTGGCCCTGCCCGCCGTCGCCGGAGCCGCGACCCACACCGTCACCCAGAACGGGATCACGTTCGAACCGGCCGATCTCACGATCGCACCCGGCGACACGGTGATGTGGGTTCAGACCGCCGGCGTGCACACGGTCACCCACGGCATCGACGACTCGGATCCGCCGCTCGGCGAAAAGCTGTTCGACGCGCCGCTGAGCACCGCGGAGCCGACGTTCCTG
>JAGQIB010000059.1:21513-22601 GCA_020431545.1 Gemmatimonadota bacterium | reverse complement strand
GGCTCGCCCGGCTTCGCCGCCTTCCACAGCGCGAAGTCCACGGGGTGGCGCTTGTCCTCGTCGACGTCCACCCGAACGCCCGCGCGGAGCTCGTCGACCCGGCGGCGCGACAGCTTGCCGTAGTCGTCCTTCGACGTGACGTCGTAGAAGACGTCGCCGCCGGACGCGTAGGCGTGCCCCTTGTCGATCAGGTCCCCGATCATCGCCAGGATCTCGGGAATGTGATCGGTGGCGCGCGGATAGTGCGTGGCCCGTTCGATGCCCATCCAGTCCGCCGCCTGGAAGTACGAGCGGATGTTGTCCTCCGCGAACTCGCGGTAGTCGCGGCCCGCCTCGTTCGCCTTCGCGATGATCTTGTCGTCGATGTCGGTGAAGTTCTGGACGAGCGTGACCTCGTAGCCGCGGGCACGGAACACGCGCCGCATCAGATCCGCGACCACGAAGGAGCGCATGTGCCCCACGTGCGGGCGCGCCTGCACGGTCATGCCGCAGACGTACATGCCGACCTTGCCGCGTTGCACGGGCTCGAACGGGTACTTGCCGCCCCGCAGCGTGTCCCAGATCACCAGCGCCATCGATCTTTTCTCCTATGACTCGTTCTCGCGCGCGTCTCCCCGCCGCAGCCGCGCAACCGCCCCCGTGAACTCGCGGGCCCGCGCGGGATCCACGGGGGCGCGCGCGTCGTTCCCCGGTTTCAGCGAGGAGCCGACGATCATACCATCGCACACCGGCCAGAATCGCCCGACGTTCTCCGCACTCGCCCCGGACCCCACGAGCAGCGGCGCCGCCGGGACCGCGTCCTTCACACGCGCGAACTCCGCGGGATCCGCCTCCGCGCCGGTGGCCGCACCCGACAGGATCAAGGCATCCGCCGCGCCGCGCCCGAAGGCGTCGCGCGCATCGTGCACGAGATCCCCGCCCGCGAGCGGCGCGGCGTGCTTCACACGCAGGTCCACGAACAGGAGTGCCCGGGAACCGAGCTCGCGGCGCAGCAGCAGCGTCTCGCGCGCTCGCCCTTCCACGAGGCCCTGGTCCGCGACGACCGCACCGATGTGCACGTTGACGCGGATGAAGTCCGCGCCGGCGGC
>JAGQIB010000059.1:0-21448 GCA_020431545.1 Gemmatimonadota bacterium | reverse complement strand
ATCTCGGCCACCACGATCGCCATCGCCGCCACGGTCACCGGCGGCACGTTCTCCTTCGCGAACGGCGAGTCGCCGAAGTTCTCCACGATCAACCCGTCGACGCCGGCAGCGACCAGGGTCTCCGCATCCGCGGCCGCGGACTCGAGAGCCCGCTCCATCGCGCCCCCCGCCGGGCTCCCCGGCAGCGGCGGCAGGTGAATCATGCCCAGGACGGGCTTCACCCCGCCGAACAGCGAATCGAAACCGCTCACGCGCCCGCCCCCGCCGCACGACGTCGCGGACGCCGCAACGTGCGCCCCTCGCCGAGCCGGACGATGCGCTCCAGCAGCTCCCCGAACTCGATCCCGGCCGCGCGCGCCGCCATGGGCACGAGCGAAAGCGGCGTCATTCCGGGAACGGTGTTCACCTCGAGGCAGAGAAAGGTGCCGTCGTCGCGGAGGCGCCAGTCCACGCGCGCGTAGCCCTCGCACCCGAGCAGATCGAACACGCGACGACTCGCGTGCTGCACGGCGGCGGCGAGCTCGTCCGGCAGGGCGGCCGGCACCTCGTAGCGGCTCTTGCCCTGCGTGTACTTTGCCTCGTACGTGTAGATCCCGCCCTGCGGCACGATCTCCACGATCGGCAGCGTCTCTCCGCCGAGCACCGCGACGGTGAGCTCGCGCCCCGCGACGTATTCCTCGATCAGCACGCGTCGATCGAAGCGGGCCGCCGTCTCCACCGCGGCGCGCAGATCCTCCGGCCGATCGACCACGGTGAGTCCCACGGTGGAGCCCTCCGCGTTCGGCTTCACCACGAGGCGACCGGGCAGGTCCCGGCTCACGCGCGCCAGGTCGGCGTCGGCCGGCGCGGAGCCCGGCGCGACGTCGAGCAGCGCCCAGGCCGGCGTCGCGATCCCGGCGTCGCGCATCATCCGCTTCGCGCGCTCCTTGTCCATCGCGAGCGCGGAGGCGAGCACGCCCGAACCCGTGTACGGAATGCCCATCATCTCGAACGTCGCCTGCACCGTGCCGTCCTCGCCCCAGCCCCCGTGGAGCGCCACGAAGACGACGTCGACCTCGGCCAGCCCCGGGATCCCGCCCGGCAGCAGATTCCGGTCCGCTCCCGCACTCTCTCCGGCCGCGACCGGACGGCGATCGCCCGGCTCCTCCCCCGGCGGCCGTTCCCCGATGCGCTGCACCGGCGCGGCGTCGAGCCGCAGCAACCCGTCGCGCGTGTCGAGCAGCATCACGTCGAATCCTCGCTCCGCGAGCGCCTTCGCGACCGCCGTCCCGGTCACGCGCGAGACGTCACGTTCCCGGCTCTCCCCTCCCATCAGCACCGCGACCCGCGTCATCCCTCGATTCCCTCCGGTTGCTCCCGGCGCTCCGGGGCGCCGCGGTCCAGGTCGGCCGCGGGCAGATCGATCCAGGCCTCGCACAGGAAGTCCTCCGCGCCCACCCGTCGCCAGAACTCCCGCGCCTCGTCGCTCCGGACCGCCACGTGCACGCGCACCACGCGAATCCCGAGTCCGCGGAACCACATCGCGGAGCGCTGCCACAGCGCCCGGCCCACGCCGGAACGGCGCAGGTCCGGCGCCACGATCAGGTCGGAGACGTAGCCGAAACGTCGAGCCTCGAAGAACGACTCCTGCGTGCGCACCGACGCGATGACCGAGCCCACGATCCGGTCCCCGGCTTCGGCCACGAAGACGGCCGAGTCGATGTCCCGCAGGCGATCCCGCAGGTACACGGCGTAGCGCGCGTTCGCGTCCGGACGCAGCTTGAAGCGCGGATCGATGGACTCGTGCGCGGCCATCTCGGCCTGCGCCAGCGCGAGGATCGCCGTCTCGTCCGTGGCCTTGGCGGCACGCACGGAGTGGTCGGTCATGGATTCTCCGAAGTCGACGGAAGCGTGGCGACGAGCGCGACGGCCGTCGCCGAGATGCCCTCCTCGCGCCCCTCGAATCCGAGCCGTTCCGTGGTGCCGAACTTCACGGAGACCGACGATTCCGGGAGACGGAGGGCTTCGGCGAGGTTCTTGACCATCTCGGGCCGCCAGGACGCCAGGCGGGGTGCCTGGGCGCTGACCATGGCGTCCACGTTGACGGGAACGTACCCGAAGCCCGAGAGAATCTCCACCGTCCGCGCGATCAGGGTCGCTCCCGCGGCCCCTTTCCACTCGTCGTCGGTGTCGGGGAAGTGCTCGCCGAGATCGCCGGCGCCGGCCGCACCGAGCAACGCGTCGCAGATCGCGTGCGCGAGGACGTCGGCGTCGGAGTGGCCGAGCAGCCCCTTGGTGTGCGGAATCGTGACGCCGCCCAGCACGAGCGGTCTTCCCTCCACCAGCCGGTGCACGTCCTGACCGAACCCGATGCGGGTCCGCCGCGGGGGCTGACCGCCGCTCAGGAACGCCTCCGCCACCGCGAGGTCGTCCGGCACGGTGATCTTCAGGTTGCGGCGATCGCCCTCCACGATCGCGACGCGCTCGCCCGTGCGCTCCACGAGCGACGTCTCGTCCGTGCCGTCGTAGCCGTCGCGGATCGCGGCCGCGAACGCGCGGGCCAGCACGTCCCGACGAAACCCCTGCGGCGTCTGCGCCTCGCGCAGCGTCGTCCGGTCCACGGTGCCGAGCGACGCGCCGTCGGCGAACGTCTTGATCGTGGACACGGGCGCCACGCCGGGCACCGCAGCTCCGTCCGTCGCCGCCGCCCGCACCACGCGCTCGATCAGTTCCCCGGTGACGAGCGGACGCGCCGCGTCGTGCACGAGCACGATGTCGACGTCGCGCGAGAGCGCGGCGAGGCCGTGGCGCGAGGACTCCTGTCGCGTCTCACCGCCGCGCACCACCCGTCGCACCTTGGTGAGACCGCGATCGTCCACCTCGCGGCGCAGTCGCTCCTCGAGATCCGCGCGCGTGACGATCACGATCTCGTCGATCTCGTCCGAGCGGAGGAACGCTTCCACGGAATGCCACACGAGCGGCTTGCCGGCGACGCGCGTCATCACCTTGTCGATGCCGGCCATCCGCGCCGCGGAGCCCGCGGCCACGATCACGGCGCCGCAACGCGGCCGGGCGGATGCCTTCTCAGCGGGGCTCGTCACTCCGGACCCTCGCGAGATTCTCGAAGCGCGTGATGGACTTGTTGAAGTGCAGCTCGTGCACGCCGATCGGGCCGTTCCGCTGCTTGCCGATGATGATCTCGGCGATGCCTTCCTTCTCCGCCGCGCCGTAGACCTCGGGGCGGTGAATGAACACCACGACGTCGGCGTCCTGCTCGATCGCGCCGGACTCGCGGAGGTCGGAGAGCATCGGCCGGCGCGAGATCTCCTTGCTGTCGGTGGGGCGCTTGAGCTGCGACAGCGCGACGACCGGCAGCGACAGCTCCTTTGCGAGCGCCTTCAGCGAGCGCGAGATGCCGGCGATCTCCTGCTGGCGGTTCTCCTGGCGACCGTGTCCGCGGATGAGCTGCAGGTAGTCGATCATGACCATGGACAGGCGGCCGCCCGTTTCCACCATCAGGCGACGCGCCTTCGCGCGGATCTCGAGCGCGGTGATGCCGGCGGTGTCGTCGATGTACAGCTCGGCGTCGCCGAGCCGGCCGGCCGCCGTCGTGAGGCGCGGCCATTCGTTCTCGCGAAGGAACCCGGTGCGGAGGCGGTTGCCGTCCACGCGCGACAGCGACGACAGCAGTCGCTGCACGAGCGCCTCCTTCGACATCTCGAGCGAGAAGAACGCGACCGGTGCGCGCAGATCCACGGACACGTGCTCCGCGACGTTCAGCGTGAACGCCGTCTTGCCCATGGACGGGCGGGCGGCGATCACGATGAAGTCGGAAGGCTGGAATCCCGCGGTGGCCGTATCGAGGTCCGTGAAGCCGGTCGCCACGCCGGTCACGAGCTTCTTCTCGTTGTAGAGCTTCTCGATCTTCTCGAAGCTGTCGTGCAGCAGGTCCTTCACCGCCACGAAGCCCTTGCGGGGTCCGCCCTCCGAGATCTCGAACATCACGTGCTCGGCCTGGTCGATGTACGAGCCGACGTCTTCCGGCTCCTGGTACGCGCCCTCGGCGATCTCCCCGCAGGCCGTGATCATCTGCCGGAGCAGCGACTTCTCGCGCACGATCGTGGCGTGGTGCTCGATGTGCGCGGCGGTGATGACCGAATCGAGAATGTCCGCGATCGCGATCTCGCCGCCGACTTTCTCGAGATCGCCGGTGCGACGCAGCTCGTCCGTGAGCGTGACGACGTCGACCGCGTCGTTGCGATCGAACAGCCGGAAGATGCCCTTGGCCACGAGACGGTGGGCCGGGCGATAGAAGTCGTCGGCCGAGACGATCTGCACCGCGGTCGCGATCGCGTGGCTGTCGAGCATCATCGCCGCGAGCGTGGCGCGCTCCGCGTCGAGCGCCTGCGGCGGGACGCGCAGCGGCCGGTTCTCCTTCACCCGCGCCGCCCGCGGGGCGCCGCCGGCTTCCTCGCCGGGCACGAAGACGTCGCTCACGAACTCCCTCCCGCGCCGCCGACCCGCGCGTCGTACTCGCGCCGCAGCAGCTGCACGTCTTCCCAGGTGGGCCGCTTCCACGCGGGGTTCCGCAGGAGCGCGGCCGGATGATACGTCGCCACGAGCGGGATGCCGCGGTAGTCGTGCACGCGCCCGCGCAGGCGCGAGATCCCGCTGGTGACGCCCAGCATGGTGCGCGCCGCGAATGCGCCCAGAGTACACAACACCACGGGCCGGATCAGTTCGATCTGCCGGCGGAGGATCGGCTCGCAGGACGCGATCTCCTCCGGCCGGGGGTCCCGGTTCCCGGGGGGACGGCACTTGAGGATGTTCGCGATGTAGACGTCTTCCCGCGCGAACTCGATCGCCGCGAGGATCTTGTTCAGGAGCTGGCCCGCGGCGCCCACGAACGGTTCGCCCTGCAGGTCCTCGTCGCGGCCGGGCGCCTCGCCGACGAACATGACGCGCGCGTCGGCCGCGCCGACCCCGAACACGAAGTTCTTTCGGGTCTTGCCGAGCGCGCAACGCTCGCACGCGGCGTAGAGATCGTGCAGCCCGCCCAGCGAATCGGCGCGCGCCGGATCGCCCTCCCACGGCGCCACGACCCGGGCCGCGGGTGAGGGAGCGGACGCGGCGGCCGGAGCCCCCGCCGGACCGGACGACCTCTCGGACGAGGCGGCAGTGCGTCCGGATTCCACGATCCGCGCGGCCGGCCGAACCCGGGCCGCACCGACGTCCGCGGGCTCGGCGCGCAGTCGCCGCAAGGCCGCCGGCGCGGAACGGGTCCGCTCCTCGCGCAGGATTCCCTGGATCTCGACCGCGATCCGGAGCCTCCTCGCGATGTCGGCCAGCTCGTTGCGCGGATGGGCATTCACGAGTTCGCACCTCGGGGAAGTCAGGCAGCGTAGGGCGCGGGCCGCGACACGGTCAAGCCGGGGGAATCCGCAGCCCTCCGGGCGTGCTAGACTGCGCTGCCTTGCCCCGTGGGATTCTCGACGCACCGGGTGTTCCGGCCGGATCGTCGTTCGCGAAGGAGCCTCGCATGCGACCGTTCGCCTTCGGGGGCGCCGTCCTCCGGGGTCTGATCGCCGTCACGGTGTTCGCCCACGTCGCCGGCCTGGTCGGGGCGGCGTCCGCCCAGAGCCCGGATCCCGATCTGAGCTGGACCCGCACCGAGGCGGGCCCCGTGACGGTCTTCAGCGCGTGCGGCGCGAACGAGACCCGCGATCTGGCGGAGACGATCATCTCGTTCCATGGCCAGGCGCTGCCGCGGATCCTGCCCCTGCGACCGGGCGCTCGCCCGGTGCGCCTCACGGTCTTCTTCTTCCCGAGCCGGGACGCCTACGAGCCGTATGCGATCGTCCCCGCGGAACGCGGCTTCTTCGTTCCGGGCCAGGACGAGGACTTCCTCGTCGCTTATCGCGACTCGGACTGGGAAGACCCGCTGACCCCGCTGTTCGGGGACATCGCCGCCGCGTACCTGGAGCGGAACGTCGGCGTGCTCCCGCTGTGGATTCGCGAGGGACACGCGGAGTACGTCGCCTCGTTCCTCGGCAACCGCAAGCGTCTCGAGGTCGGCATCCCGCTCGGCGAGCACCTGAAGCTGCTGCGGGACGAGCTGTCGGTTCCCGTGTCGTCGCTGCTCGACGTGACGGAGGCGTCGGACGACTGGCGGGATCCGGCCCGGCGGTCCGTGTTCCGCGCCCAGGCGTGGGCGGCGGTCCACTGGCTCCGCACGGATTCGGCCGACGGCCCGGCGCACGTCGACGACTTCCTGCGCCGACTCGGCGAGGGCGAGGCCCAGGCGGAGGCGCTCCGCGCCGTCTGGGATCTGGACGAGGCCGGCCTCTCCGCTCAGGTCCAGGTCGCCGTCCACGCGTCGGCCGCGAACGTGCACCTGCTCGAACGGGACCTCGACGCGGCTCCCCGCACGGACCGCCCTGTCCGCGTCGACGGTCCGGAGGTGTGGGTGCGCCTCGGGGAGCTCGCCGCGGAATCTCTGCCGCGAGCGACCGATCGCCAGCGCGCGCGGGAGCTGGCGGAGTCTCATCTCGACGCGGCGGCGAACGCCGTGGGACGGGCCGGGGCGATCGCCCGCGGCCGAGCGCGACTCGCGGAACAGGAAGAGGATCCGATCGGCGCGCTGCGCCTCGATCGCGAGGCGGTCGAGCTCGATCCGGACGACGCGATCGCGCACCTGCGCGCCGCCCGTCTTCTCTGGGACCACTGGCGTGCGAAGGGGGCCCGGCTGAGCGTCGAGGCCGCGGACGCGGATCTCGCGGAGATGCAGCAGCATCTTCGGTCCTGCCTGCTCCATCGTCCCGATCTCGTGGAGGCGCAGGTCCTGATGGGGCTCTCGTACGTCGGCGCGGAGGATCCCTCGCCGGGTATCGCGGTCCTCGAGCGCGTGCGCCAGGCCGCCCCCCGGCAGCCCGGCCTCGTGGAAGGTCTGCTGCTCACGAACGTGCTGGCGGGACGCGAGGACGCGGCACACGCCCTGGTGACGGAGCTGCTGCGCGGCGTCGACGCCGACGCCTCCCTGCGAGCGCAGCGCGAGCGACCGCTGTATCGCTGCCTGGATGCCGTGGGAGACCTCGCGCGATTCCACCGCGATGCGGCGGCGAACGCGCTCGCCGCCGATCTCGAGTCCGCGCTCGGCGCACGGCAGATCTCGTCCGACCTCGGCCACGCGATCGCGACGTTGCGCGAGGATCTGGACGCGGGCCGGGACATCACGCGCTTCGTGCCGCCCGATCGCACGACGCTCTCCCTGCCCGAAGCGGTCACCTCCTCCCTCGATCCCGGTGCGCTCGATCTCGCGCACGCCCGCGAGCTCGCGGCGGCCGGCGCGGACGAGGAAGCGCTCGCACTCGTGGACACCGTGCTCGACGAAGGGCGGGCCGGAGACGAAGCGTCGCGCGCGTTCGCGCTGCGGGACGAGATCCGCCTCCGACTCGGCGAGGACGCGTTGCGGAGGGGCAACGCGCGCGCCGCCTGGGAGCAGGGACGCGCAGTGCTGGAGGAGACCCGGAATCCTCGCACGCGCGAAGCGGCCGAGGATCTCGTGTCGCGCTGCGAGGAGGCGCTGAAGGAGGGCGAGTGATCAGGCGCCACCCGGAGGCGGCGCCGCCAGCCCCCGCCGCGCGCGCAGCGCACCGAGTCCACCGAGCGCGGCGAGCGACACGGCGAGCAGCAGGAACACGACGTCGAGACCGGCGCGATCCGCGATCCAGCCGGTCACCGGCGCCAGCACCGCGAGCGCGGCACTGCGTCCCTGGCTCTCGACCGAAAGCGTCGTGGCCCGCTGCGCGCCGTCCATGAGGCGATTCAACGTCGCCACGAATACGGGACGCCGCGCGTTCTGCAGCAGCGACAGGACGATGAATCCGGCGCCGAGCACGGCCACCGGAACGTCGGCGGGCAGCACCACGAGCCCCGCGCAGGTGAGGGCCGCTCCCCACGCCGCGGTGACGAGCGCGAACGCGCGCGCACCGAACCACCGTTCCGCGTGACGCGCCGACGACGCGCCGATCCCTCCCACGAAACCGTACGCGAAGTAGAACGCGCCGAGCACGAGCGCACCGCGCCCGCCCACGATCGCGACGTCGCGCGCGTCCAGCCCTCGTTCGAGGAACGGCTGCAGGTACGTCTGGGCGAGCTTGCACGCGACCTCGAATCCCACGGACAGCAGCAGGAGTTCCGCGAGGCCGGGCCGGCGAGCCAGCGCCAGGAATCCCTCCCGCAGCGACGGCCGCGCCCGGCGACGTGTCATCTCGCCTTCGAGCCAGCGCGGGTAGGAGAGCGAGAGTCCGATGCCCGCGATCGCGGCCGGGACCGCGCTCCAGAACAGCCAGGACAGGCTGCCGCTCCGCCACAGCAGGACGCCGCCGGCGAGTGCCGTGATTCCCTCCGTGAGCTTCGAGAACGTCCGGGTGAGCGCCACGACGTGCGTCGCCGACGCTTCCTGCGTGGAATCCACCCAGTCGAGCATGATCGCCTTGTGGGTTCCGGTGCGGAACGCTTCCCCGATCGCGTACGCGGTCTGCGCGAGAAACAGCACCGCGAGGGCCCGCGTATCCGACTGAGTGGCCGCGATCGCCCAGCCGGAGAAGGCCACGACGTAGCTGCCGAAGCAGGCCGCCAGCGCGCGGCGACGTCCGAAGCGATCGGCGAGCACACCGAGCGGGAGCTCGCCCGCCGCCACGAGCAGGCGCTCGTAGCCGATCAACAGGCCCACGGTGAACAGATCGAGCCCGAGTCCGCCCGCGGCCGGGTCCAGGATCAGGTAGATCACGAAGAACGCGGAGAACGGCCGGAAGTTCTTGAGGATGGAGTAGAGACAGAACCGTGCGATCACGGTCGGCTCCTCGGAGGAGGCGGGTCAGGCGCGACCGGCGCGCAGCGCGGCGACGCGATCGAGAATCCGGATCGCGACGCGCGGCTTGGACAGGAGCGGCAGGTCCGCCGTTTCGCCGGCGCGCGAGATCATCGTCACGCGGTTCGTGGCGACCTCGAATCCCGCGCCGGGTTCCGTGGCGTCGTTGACGACGAGCAGATCCAGGTCCTTCTCGGCGAGCTTGCGGCGGCCGTTCGCCACGGCGTCGTCCGTCTCGAGCGCGAAGCCCACGCGGAACGCGCGCGTGCCGGCGTCGCGCAGCGCGAGGAGGATGTCGTCGGTCGGCTCGAGTCGGATCTCCGGCGGCCCCGTGGACTTCTTCACCTTGCCGGGGGCCGGCGACGCGGGACGCCAGTCCGCGACCGCCGCCGCCATCAGCACCACGTCCGCGTCCGCGGACTCCGCGAGCATCGCTTCCTTCATCGCCGCCGCCGTGCGGGCGCGCACGATCCGCAGGCCGGCGGGAAGCGGTACGCTCGTCGCCGCGGCCACGAGCACCACGTCGGCGCCGCGCGCGTGCGCCTCCTCGGCCAGCGCCACGCCCATGCGACCCGACGACCGGTTGCCGAGCACGCGCACCGCGTCGACCGGTTCCTCCGTGCCGCCGGCCGACACGACGACCTTCTGCCCGCGGAGCTGGCGTGCCGTCGCGAGGTGCGCGAGCAGTCGCTCCGCGATCTCCGGCGGTTCCGGCAGGCGTCCGGCGCCGGACCCTTCCGTATCCCACGCCATCTTGCCGGACTCGGGGAACAGCACGCGCACGCCGCGCTCCGAGAGCGCCGCGACGTTCGCCTGCGTCGCCTCGTGCTCCCACATGCGCGGGTTCATCGCGGGCGCGACCACGATCGGACGCGTCGTGGCGAGCAGCAACGTGGACAGGAGATCGTCGGCGATGCCGTGCGCCATCTTGCCGAGCATCGAAGCGGTCGCCGGCACGACGGCCAGCAGGTCCACGCCGTCGGCCAGCGCGAGGTGGTACGGCTCCCGCTCGCTCGCGCCGCCGCGCAACCAGAACGGCAGCGCCGCGAGTCCGCGAGGATCGAACAGCTCGTGGGCCACGGGATTCCCGGTCATCGCCTCGAGCGCCGAGTCGCCCACGAACTTCGCGGCGGCGGCCGTGCGGACGACCGAAACGTCGGCGGCGCGATCCCGGAGCTCGCGGACGAGCTCCGGGGTCTTGAACGCCGCGACGGAACCGGTCACTCCCAGGAGGATCCGGGAGTGCAGCGATTCGTTCACGAGGAGGAGGACTCCTCCTCCCCTTCGGGATACAGCGGGAAATCGATCTCGCCGTCGTAGTACGACGGCGCTTCGTTGCGCGCGCCGCTGATCTCGAACTCGACGATGCCGAGCGCGAGACGCTCGAGCGCCTCGTTCGTCGGCTTCACCTCGGGTTCGTCGTCTTCCACGGGGCGCGGCACGAACGGCATGTCGGGCACGAGTTCCTCGACCTGGTCGATCGACTGGTTCAGGATGCTGCGCGCCTTGAGACGGTTCTCGTTGATGCGGCGCGCTTCCTGCGCCGCCACGATCACGGTCTGGTACGGGTTGTCGACTTCCTGCAGCATGCGATCGACGGCGCCGCGGATCTTGCGGTCCACGTCGGCGGGGCGGTCGTGCGGCTTCGGCACGCGCGGCCCCTTCTCCTCGATCTCCGCCGCGGCCGGAAGAGGCAGCGCGACGTCCGACTCCTCGTCGTGATTCATCTCGTTCATCGGGATTCCTCTCCTTGCGCGGGTGGTTCCATGCGGGCGGCGGCGAGGATCGGCTCCTCGTCCACGTATTCGTCCGACAGCATCCGGGCTGCCCGGCTCCGTTCGGCGGTGACGATCGCGCGGACCGTCTCCCGGGTCGTCTCGAGATCGTGGTTCACGACCACGTAATCATAGGCGGCCGCCGTGGCCATCTCGCGACGCGCCGCCTTCAAACGTCGCTCGATCACGTCTTCCGCGTCCGTGTGCCGGCCGCGGAGTCGCTCCTCCAGGGCCGCCAGCGACGGCGGCATCAGGAAGATCAGCACCGCGTCCTTGCGTCGGGCGCGAATCTGCATCGCACCCTGGACGTCGATGTCCAGCAGCACGACCTTGCCCTCTCCGATTCGCTGATCCAGGAAACTGGCCGGCGTGCCGTACAGGTTTCCGTGAACCAGCGCCCACTCGACGAACTCTCCGCGGTCCCTTCGCGCGAGGAAATCGCTCTCCCCCACGTAGAAGTAGTCGATCCCCTCGGCTTCCCGCCCGCGGCGGGCGCGCGTCGTGCACGAGATCGAGAGCATCGCGCCCGGTTCGTTGTCCAGCAGCCAGGCCGCGACCGAACTCTTGCCCGCCCCCGAGGGGCCGGAGAGCACCAGCGGGAATCCGGGTCGCCTCTTCATTCGATGTTCTGCACCTGCTCGCGGAGCCGCTCGATCTCCTCCTTGAGCTCCACCACCAGATGCGCAATGGCTGCGGACGACGACTTCGAGCCGATCGTGTTCGCCTCCCGGTTCATCTCCTGCAGGAGGAAGTCCAGTCGTTTGCCGACGGGATCCCCGCTCTCGAGGAAGCTCGCGAACGCGCGATCGTGCGCGCGAAAACGAACGAGCTCCTCCGTCACGTCGGCCTTCTCGGCCAGCAGCGCGATCTCGGTGGCGAGACGTTCCGGATCCGGAGTCACTCCGTCCGGAACCAGCGCCTGGACCCGCTCCCGCAGACGATCCCGCTGCGCCTCCGCGGCGCCCCGCGCCTCGGCTTCCACCCGATCCAGCGTCGCCTCGATCCGTTCGAGGCGTGCCGAGAGATCCTTCGCAAGCGCCTGACCCTCGCGCGCCCTCATCGACTCGAGCTGGGCGAGCGCCTCGCGGACCGCGTCGCCGAGCGCGGCAGTGACGTCGGCCTCTTCCAGGACGCGCGTCTCCCGCCGGACGAGATCGGGGACCTGCAGGAGCTCGAACGCGCGCAACGTCGGGTCCAGACCGTGGCGCTCGGCGAGCCCGCGCAGGACCGTGCGGTACTCGTCGGCGAGCGTCTCGTCGATCACGAGCCGCTCGCCGCCGCTCTCCGCCGCGACGTCCACGGACGCGGTCACCCGACCGCGCGCGACGCCCTCCTTCAGCAGGTCCTTGACCGTCGACTCCAACCCGGACCAGTCGCGAGAGATCCGGATCGACGGATCGAAGAAGCGATGGTTCACCGAGCGCAGCTCGACCTTCACGAGAATCCCGTTCCGGGTCACCTCGGCGGCCCCGAAACCGGTCATGCTGCGGGTCACGGCGCCCCCCTGATCTCTCGCGACGGAATCGAATCCGGCAGGGTACCGGGATGCGCGAGGCACGGTCAAGGCCGGCGCGGGGTCCCGACCGGGGCGTCGGCCCGGCCGGGGGCTCCAATCGGCGCGCGTCCGGGTCCCGACCGGCGGCGTGGGGCCCGGACCCGGGTTGCCGCCCGGCCCGGATCCGGGGAGAATGCCCCGCCCGGAGGAGCCCATGGACGCCCTGATCCTGCAGTCGCTGCTGCCCGGTCTCGCGGAGGAGCTCCGCGGACGACCGGTCACGAAGGTGGAATTGGTCGGCCGGACGGGGGTCCTCCTCCGGTTCGGCGGGTCCCGGCGACTGCTGTTCCTGTCCGCCCATCCCGAGCTCTCCCGCGTGGGGCTGATCGGGCGCCCGCCGCCGCTCGGGGAGCCCCGGCCCGCCCCGTCGGCGCTCGGGGAACCGCTCAAGCGATCGCGGCTCGTACGCGTCGGTCAGCCGGCCGGCGAGCGGATCGCGATCCTCGAGTTCGAGAACGAGGAGCAACGTCACACCCGGCCCCGCCTCGTGGTCGAGCTGATCCCGCGCTTCGCGAACGTGATCCTCGTGGGCAACGAGGATCGCGTGCTTTGGACACTCCGCGATTTCGGCGGCGAACGGGGGCGGACGATCACGTCGGGGCAGCCCTACGTCTCGCCGGAGAGCGCCCCCGGCCGCGGCCTCGCCGACGTGACCGAGGCGATCCTCCGCGAGCGACTCGACGCCACGCCGGCCGACGCGCCTTTCCACCGGCGCATCCCGCGGGCCTGGGGCGGCGGCGCGCACGGGTTCCTCCGCGCGTTCGAGGCGGCGGGTGCCGACGTCCCGACCCTGCTGCTCCACCTCGCCGAAGCTGCAGCCCGACCGGTTCCGTCTCTCGTCCGCACGGGCGACGGCGAGCTCTTCCTGGTGCCGGCAGATCCCGGCGACGTCCCGGGGCTCGAATCGACCCGCGACGCGGACCCCCACGTGACCGTCGACCGCTGGTACCGCGAACGTGAGCGCGAGGAAGCCACGGATTCTCTCGCCACGGATCTCCGGCGCGTCCTCGTCCGCCGGCGAGGGCGAGCCGCGAAGGCACTGCAGCAGATCGAATCCCGCCTCGCCGATTCCGGGCGCGCCGAGGAACTGCGCGCGAGCGCCGAGCTGCTCGCCGC
The DNA here is from genome assembly GCA_020431545.1 of Gemmatimonadota bacterium. Lineage (GTDB taxonomy): Bacteria > ARS69 > ARS69 > ARS69 > ARS69 > JAGQIB01. The sequence continues at coordinate 8,151 of JAGQIB010000059.1, read as the reverse complement.
GCACCAGGGTCAGCTTCGTCGCGGGATGAACCGCGTTCGCCTCCCCCGATTCGACGGCTCGGGCGACGTCGAGATCGCCCTGGATCCGAAGCTCGACGCCGCCGCGAACGTGGAGGCGATGTTCAAGAAGTCCCGCCGCGCCGCGCGCGGCCTCGACGAGCTTCTCGCCCAGAAGTCGATCCAGGAGACGGAGCTCGAGGACGTCGATCGCGGACTCGCCGCACTCGAGACGGACCCGGCGCCGGAGGCGCTTCGCGCGCTCGCCGCGGAGTTCGCGCCGTCTCTCCTGAGCGCGAAGCCGACCAGGACCGTGGCCACGAAGCCGGAGGCGGAACGGCACCCCTCTCTGCCCGAAGGATTCCAGCCGCGCGTGTACGACCTGCCCGGCGGCTGGGTCGTGTGGGTCGGGCGAAACGCGCGCCAGAACGACGAGCTCTCGCACCGGCGCGCCTCGAACAAGGATCTCTGGTTCCACGCCCGCGGCGCGCAAGGCAGCCACACGGTCCTGCGCATGAACTCCGGCAAGGGCGAGCCGCCCAAGGAGATCCTGGAGATGACCGCATCGATCGCGGCGTTCCACTCCAAGGCGCGCAACAGCCGCCTCGTCCCCGTGTCGTACTGCGAGAAGCGCTACGTGCGGAAGCCACGCGGCGCGCCGGCGGGGACCGCGTCCATCATGCGCGAGAAGGTCCTGATGGTGGAGCCGAAGGAGCCGGCGGGCGCGTAGCCGCGGTGCCCCGTCTCCTCCGGCCCGTTCCCGTTCTCCGCCGTTTGGGCTCTCCGCGCCGCGTCAGCGAACGACGACGATCCGTCCCATCCCCGCGCTCGCCGCGGTCCCGTTCGTTCGATCACCGTGCACTCCCCCGTGCGCGCGGAAGCGGTAGAAGTACACGCCGGCCGGAACGACGCGGCCATTCGCCCGCAGATCCCACGCGCGACCCGGATCGACGTCGGCGAGCTTGCGGCCGGCTACGTCCCAGATTTCGACGCCGAAGTCGTCGTTCGGGAGGGTCGAGAACTCGAGTTCGCGGGCTCCCGGTGAGACCACGCGATCGGCGAGCCGCCACGACACGGGGGCATCACCGGGGCCGCGTGGAATCGGCAGCGGGCCGAGCTCGCCGCAGACGAGCGACGCCGCAAACGTGATCTCCTCTCCCGGCGCCACCATCGGAAACGGACCGACCGCGAGCAGGATGCGCTGGTCCGCGGCGCGAGTGCTCGGAGGGTCGATCGTGGGAGCATCGTCCGAGTCGCCTCTCATCCGCGCGTACCGATCGGCGTCTGTCGTGGGGTCGTCCTCGAAGCTCCACACGGAGAAGCGATGCGCGCGCCTCCCGCGCAGCGCGATGCCGACCTGCGTCGTCACGTCGTCGGCGCCGGTTCCGGGATCATCCACCGAGTACGCGAGATCTCCGCGCGCCGCGCCGGGCACCTCCGCATTCCCCGTTCCGCGGGCCGGAACGAACGCGCCCCAGTCGTCGGCCCAGGGCTGGTCGGATGTTGCCGTTCCCACGTCAGGATCCGCCATCAACCCGACGTAGACCATGCGGAGCGGCCATCCGCCCGGCGTGAGCTCCGGAGAGACGTTGCGGATCCGGTACTTCAGATCGATCCAGTGCAGCCCCGACGAGGATTGCACCTCCGCGGACTCCTGATGCACGGAGAGTCCGAGTGGGCGGTGTTCGGGATAGAGATCGTTCGGAATCGTGTCCACGTACGTGAGGTCGAGGCTCGGTACTCGCGAGGTCGGGAGCGCGTGACCGCGCGCGGGCGCCGGCTCGGAGACGGATGTGAACTCGTGCGCAAAGAAGGTCGTCGACACCGAGATCTCGTCGCCCGCGCCGCGATCCGCGATCGCACCGACCCAGAGTCCCGCGTTCAGTCGGAAGTCCCAGAGCGGGCTCGGCGTCTGGTAGTTCTGGAGCGTTCCGGCGTCGAGCACGAACACCGGTACGTCGCACATCGAGTGCTCGCCCGCGAGTCCGCGCCCGCCCCCGGCATCGACGGGCACTCCCGCCACGCGGGCGAACGCGGGCGGCGCCGCGGCGAGCAGCGCCGCCCCCGCGACCATCGCGAAATCGGAACCGCGCGGGCGACGCCTTGCGGAGCGGGCGGACTGAAGTGGAGTCCTCGGATCGTTCATGGCACACCTCCGGGATCCCCGGCGAAAGCCGGAGACCCGATAGCTGGCCGCGGCTCTGGGGAGGGGCACACGGCGGGAGCGCGTCGAATCAACTCTTCGGACGGGTCGCGACTTCGTCAAGGGCGCCGGGAGAGGGGGCTCAAGGGTCGCACCACGGCGGGGCAATCGGGCGGGCGGGCTCAGGTGCCCGGTTCGTCCCAGGTCAGACGGACGATCCAGCGCTCCGCGACGAGCACACCGCCGGGGAGCAAGCGCGGTACCCGCGACGTGAACGGCAGCATCCCCTCCCACACCACCTGGCCCGAGGCATCCCACACCTTGATCTGCGTGCGATCGTCGCCGTTCGCCATGAGGAGATGACCCCCGTCCGGGGACCACGAGAGACTCTGAACGCCGACCCGCCGCGCTTCGCGTCGCGTCCACCGGCGATCGCCCGTCGCCGCATCCCACGCACGCACGACGACCTCGCCTCCGTCCGAGTGCACGGTCGCGAGCATGCGACCGTCCTCCGAGAGCGCCGGCGTGATCTGGAACCAGAGCGACTCGTCGTCCGGCTGACGCGCCCGCCACGTCTCGTGTCCGTCGTCGTCGAACATCAGGATCCATCCCGTGCGCACCGGGTACATCGACCACGCGGGTCGCGCTCCCGGCTCCTCGCCCGTGCCCGCCACCACGATGCGTCCCGCCGCCGCCTGCAGCGAAGCGCGGCCATCCCGCGCCACGAGGTGATCCATCGGCAGCGCCGCGTCCCAGGCGACCGTCCCGTCGCGACGCAGCACGAGCAGCTCGCGGTCGCGCAGCAGCACGATCTCGTCGCCGTTTCCCGTGAACGCCGCGAACGCCGGACGGATCGGCAGCTCGACCCGCACGTCGCCCGCCGACCCCACGAGCTGCGTCTTGCCGGCGTCGTCCATCGTCGCGCGGGAGAAGAGGTCGTACGAGATCTCCTGACTCGCGAGCAGGAACAGCGAGCCGTCGTCGGCGAGCAGCATCGGCTCGCCCTGCCCCGTCGCCTCCCACACGGGCTCCGAGGCACTCCGGACGTTGTACCGGAACGTCGCCCGATCCCGGTGCACCGGATCACGCGTCCACGTGAGCCACGCGTCGCCGCGATCGGCCACGAGCACCTCTTCGCGAGGGTCGAGCTCGATCAGCTCGTCCGCGTCGCCGTCCGCGTCCAGGAGCGCGAGGAACCGCCCGCCTCCGTCCGCTCGCACGATCCGCGACGCGAGCGGAAACGTCGCGTCCGGCCCGATGACCTCCCGGAACCGGTTCACCGGTCGGCCGTCGCCCATCTTCCAGACGAGCGTCCAGCTCCCGATCAACCCGTTGCCTTCCTCCGCGAACGCGGAGAGGGGCAGCATCAGCAGTGCGGTCAGGAGCAGGCTACGCATCCACACGGACATTCTCGTTTCCCGAGGAGGGTGGTTCGCAAGATGTGTCTGCCCCGAACGCCGTTCCCGCCATCGGTTGCATCGCGCGGAGACGGTACGCCGGATAGCCGTTGATGACATCGATCGCGGGTCGCGGGGCGCCCGGTTCGCGGAAACACACTTTCCGCACCACGACCCCGAGTGTAGAGAAGGTGACCCGGGATCGCCAGCGGGGTGGCCTTGTGGGAGCGTTCCGGGCCCCCTAAGCTCGCTCCCATGGAACCCGACGCCATGGAACCCGAAACGGCGGCCCCGGCGGCCCCGACCGCCCGCGGCCCGCACCGGGCCGGTCTCGCGCTCATGCTCGCCGCCGCGATCCTGGTGCTGCACCAGGCGGGCACGGCGCTGCTCATGGCGGGCTGGGGACGGCCGGCGGTGGCGATCCTCGTCGGCGGGTTGCTGTTCCTGCTGTACCCCACCTGGCGGCTGGCGCGCGTGGTCGGAAGTCCGCGCGACGTGCTGCGGCTGGGCGGGGCGCCGGCGCGGGTGTTTCCGCTCGCGGCGGCGGCCCTGATCGCGGCGATGCCGGTGGCGATCGGGATCGGGCATCGGATCGTGCCCGTGGATCTTCCCGAACAGCGATGGGTGCTCGACCTCGTGCGCGGGAGCCGGGCGACCGACGTGCTCGTGGCGTGGGCGGCGGCGGCGCTGGTGCCGGCGATCGGAGAGGAGTGGCTGTACCGCGGATTCCTGCAGCGCGCGCTCGAGCGGACGTTGCCGGGCGCGGCGGCGATCACGACGCAGGCGGTCGCGTTCGGGCTCGTGCACGGGCCGGCGCGCGCGATCCCCGCGACGTTGCTCGGCCTGCTGCTCGGGTGGATCGCGCGACGCACGGGCAGCGTGTGGCCGGGCGTGGTCGCGCACCTCGTGTCGAACTCGTCCATCGTGGTGCTCGCGAATCTCGGAGACGGCAGCGCCGCGGAGTGGGGCACGAAGACCGAGACGTCGCTCGCGGCGGGACTCGTGGGGGCGGCGGTTACGGCCGTCCTGGTCGCGGCGATCGCGCGGACGTGTCCGCGTCGGTCGTCCGGAAGTGATCCCATCCCACCGGCGTGAGCGTCTCCTCGTCGCCGGATTCCCGGACGATCGTCGTGCCGTCGCGGATCTCCTCGATCGTTCCGATGGTCGTGAGCGAGATCGACGCCTTCCGCGCCGCCCCGAACAGCAGCTCCTCGTGCTCGGGCGCGATCGTGAACAGCAGCTCGAAGTCCTCGCCGGACGCGAGCACCGCATCCGCCACGCGCCGCTTCTCGAGACGCGCGATGCGATGAAGCGCGGGATGCACGGGAAGACTGCGCGCATCGATCCGGCAGCCCACGTGGCTCGCCTCGCACAGCCGGAGCAGATCGATGCCGAGACCGTCGGAGATGTCCATCGCGGCGGTCGGGCGCACGGATTGCACCGTCTCCTCGGCCGCCTCCACGTCGACCTCCCGCCGCTCGAGCGAGTGGAGCAGGCGCACGACGTCGAAGCGCGGCAGCGGCGCCCGGTGCGCCCTCTCCGCTTCGACGCGGAGTCGATCCGGCATGGACTCGCGGATCTGGCCCGCGAGCAGGCGACGTCCGATCTCGCTGCCGCCGAGCACGCCGGAAACCACGAGGAGATCGCCCGGCTCGGCGCCGTCGCGTCGGAAGGCGGCGCCGGCCGCGACGGTGCCGATCACCGTGATGTCGAACGCGAGCTCTCCGCGCACGGTATCGCCGCCCGCGATCCGCACGCCGCACGGACCGGCGACCCGCTCGAGCCCGAGGTACGCACGGCGCAGGAAGTCGAGCGTGAGATCCGCGGGAGCGTGCACGTTCACGAACGCGGCCTGACCTTCGGCCCCCATCGCCGCCAGATCCGAGAGCGATCCCGCCATCGCGCGGTGACCGATCTCGTCGGGCGTCAGGTAGTCGCGCGAGAAGTGGACGCCGTCGACCCACGCATCGGTGGACACCACGATCTCGCGTTCGCCGGACGGCGCGAGGATCGCGGCGTCGTCGCCCACGCCGAGGAGCACGGGCCCGCCCGCCTCGCCCGCCCACTCGCGGAAGAGACCGAGGATCCCGCTTTCCCCGAGGTCGGAGAGCTTCATGGCGTCACGCGCCGCGATCTTCGGTCGGGCTTTCGTCGTCCTCGTCTTCCGCTTCGAGGCGGAAGCGGTAGCTGAGGTGTTCGTGCGGCGCTTCCAGCTCGCGCCACGCGTACGGCAGGCAGCGCATCAGGTCGCCGGCGAGCATCCCGCGCGCGCCGATCTCGTTGCGGCAGATGTCGCCCGCGCGGCTGTGCACCATCGTGCCGAGCCGCGCGGAACGCGACGCCTCGAGGCCCTGGGCGAACAGTCCGCCGAGGAGGCCGGCGAGGACGTCGCCGCTGCCGGCGGTGGCCATGCCGTCGTTGCCGAGCGAGCACAGATCCACGGTCCCCCGCGGCGACGCGACGACGGACGGCGCGCCCTTCAGCACGATCTCACAGCCGAACCGGTTCGCGGCGCGCTGCGCGGACGCGACGGTGTCGTCGGTGATCTCCGAGATCGCGGCGCCGGTCAGTCTCGCCAACTCGCCCGGATGCGGGGTGAGGATCGCCGGCGTGCGGGCGAGTCGTTCCAGGACGTCCGCGGGCGCGTCCGCGAGAACGTTCAGCGCGTCGGCGTCCACCACGATCGGGCAATCCACGAGGGGCACGAGGGCGTGGACGAACTCACGCACGCCGGGAGCACCGGACAGTCCGGGACCGAGCACGACCGCGTCCGCCTCGCGCAGACCGGCGAGCACCGAATCCAGCGCGGCCGGTCCGAACGTGCCGCCGCCGTCGTCCGGCACGCCGAACACCATGACCTCCGTGAGCTTCATCGCGCAGATCGCGGCGATGGACTCCGGCACGTAGAGCTTCGCGAGACCCGCGCCGGAACGGAGCGCGGACTCGGCGGCGAGACAGGCCGCGCCCGCCATGCCGCGCGATCCCGCGACGATCGCGACGTGTCCGAACGAGCCCTTGTAGCCGCGCGGATTGCGATCCGGCACGATGCCGGCCATCTCCTGCCACAGGAGAACGCCGGTGGAGACCTCGACCGATTCCTCGGGATACGCGAGATCGATGACGGTGATGTCGCCGCAGTAGTCCCGCCCGGGCAGCGCGTACAGACCGCGCTTCGGGAATCCGAACGTGATCGTCATCATCGCCTGGACGCAATCGGGATCGACCTCACCCGTGTCCGCGTCGAGGCCGGTCGGCACGTCGAGCGCGAACGTGCGCGCTTCGGAGTCGTTCATGAGATGGGTGAGTCGGCGGATCGGATCGCGCAGAGCGCCCTTCGCGCCGGTGCCGAGCATCGCGTCCACCGCGTACTGGCACTTCGCGAGATCCTCGGCGAGCTCCGCTTCGTTCTCGTCCACACGGAACGACCGGATGCGCACCCCGGACTCCTCGGCCGCCACGAGATTGCGCAGCGCGTCCGACGTCATCTCGTCGCGTTCGCCCATCATCCAGCACACGACGTCCGCGCCGAACTGGCGGAGATGGCGCGCGGCGACGAAGCCGTCGCCCCCGTTGTTTCCCTTTCCGCACAGGATCACGACGGGCTTTTCCGGATCCAGTCCGATCGCGGCGATGACCTGCGCCGCGCCGCCCCCCGCCCGCTCCATCAGGTCCAGGCTCGGTACCCCGAACTCCTCGATCGCCTTTCGGTCGATCTCCCGCATCTCGGAAGCCGTCACGACTCGCAAGGGCTGTCCCTCCCGGAGAAGCTTTCCCTCCCACCGGACGTGGCGAGGAAATCGTGCGCGTTCCATCCCCCTATCCTCGGGTTTCGGAGGCGAAATGAGCCCGCTTGAACGCTCCCGTCGCGGCGCCGCGGCCGGCGACGTCTACCCTACCCCCGGGGGCGGGATTCGAGGAGATCAGGGGGCAGGGACCGGACGGCGCCCCCCGCCGGACCGGGGAGGCGGCGGAATCGACGGCCCTCGTGCCCGCGGCGCGGGCGAGCGGGCCCATGTAAAAACGTCGGAGCGGCGGCCCGGGATCGCGGTCGGCTCCCGGAAGGTCCTCACCGAAGTTCGTCGGGGAGCGCGAGGCAACGGAAGAGTTCCCGAGGCCCTGGCGGGCTCGGGAACGAGAGGTCGGGTCGGCTACTTGTGAGACTTGCCGAGTCCCTTGCCCGTGGAGATTTCTCCGTTGTCGATGCGAAGGAAGAACCCGCAGGCCGGGCTCGAGCACACCCACGCCTTGTAGCGGATGGGCGCTCCGTCTCGGCCGTAGTCACTCAACGGAAGCAGGATTCCCGTGTCGCAGGACTGGCACTTCGGGAATGCCTGTGTCGTGTTCGCGTCCATCGTCTCCGCCCCCCTCCAGGCCCCCTCCGGGCCAGCCGCCGCCGTACCCGGTCTTGCCGCCCGCTCCACGCTGTGGACCGAGGATCAGGCTTTCGATAGTGGACCCCGCTCGAACCGTCAAGCCGGATCTTCGCGGATCGGCGGCCCGCGGCGAGTCGCCCAGCATCTCCCGGACTCCGCGCCCGGAACCGCCCCACCTCCCGGAATCGGACGTCTCGGGCGGTCGATTCACGGGAATTTGATCGATTCAGTATTGATTGAA
>JAGQIB010000058.1 GCA_020431545.1 Gemmatimonadota bacterium | reverse complement strand
CGAAGAAGCCCTGGATCTGGGCCGCGTGGAGATCCATCGTGAGAACGCGGTCCGCCCCGGCCGTGGTGATCAGGTTCGCTACGAGCTTCGCCGCCAGGGAGACCCGCGGCTGGTCCTTGCGATCCTGGCGCGCGTACCCGAAGTACGGAATCACCGCCGTCACCCGGGAGGCGGACGCCCGCGTCGCCGCGTCCAGCAACAGGAACAGCTCCATCAAGCTGTCCTTCGGACCCGGGATCGTGGGCTGGACGATGAAGACGTCGACTCCCCGAACATTCTGATTCAGGCGCACGAAGATCTCGCCGTCCGAGAACCGCGAGATCTCCGCATCGCCGAGCGGCACGCCGGTGGCGCGCGCGATGCCCTCGGCGAGCCCGCGGTTCGCGGTGCCGGAGAAGAGAACGAGATTGTCGGCGGCCATGGGCTCGCTCACAACCACCCACCTCCGGATGGATCGGGACACAGGGGACGCGACGCGCTGCCGCCCGTCCGGGTGGATTCCGGATTCCGGCGCAGAACGGCCGCCCAGTCTACCGGCCGGGTCCGGGGTATGCAAGGGGAACGGGCGGGGGCCGCGAACGACGACGGGGCGCGGACGGCTGGCTGGGGCGGGAGGATTCGAACCTCCAAATGCCGGCTCCAAAGGCCGGTGTCTTAACCATTTGACGACGCCCCAGCGTCGCTCGGGGGGGCCGGGCCGCGGAACTCCCGGAGCGCGGGTCGTCCGGAGCGCCCGGCGAGCGTCGGACGGACGACCGGTGTCCCGGCCGGAATCGAATCGGAGGGGACCCCGGCGGCTACCCGGCGGTGGAGTCGAGCGAGTGTTCCTCCGCGGCGAGGTGGTAGGCGGCGAGCACCGCCTTCTCCAGTCGATCACGCATCCCCTGGTGGATCGGGTGCGCGACATCCTGGAACTCGCCGTCCGCCTTGCGGCGACTCGGCATGGCCACGAAGAGACCCTGGTGCCCGGCGATCACCTTGACGCCCCGCACCACGAAGCAGTCGTCGAAGGTGACGGTCACGAACGCCTTCAGCTTGTCCTCGTCCCGGAGGGAAACCCGAACGTCGGTGATTTCCATGCGTCTCCTCGACGGTCGCCGGAGATCCGGACGCCCGACTGGCGGGGCGTTCTCAGCCCAGCGTGTGCGCCCGGAACACCTTCCACTTGTCGCCGGACAGCTTCTCCGCGATGCGATCGGCGGACTCCGCGTCGGCGGCAATCCCGAACACGGTCGGTCCGCTCCCGGACATCAATACGCCGAGTGCCCCGGCCGATTCCAGCTTCTTCGCGATCTGCCCCACGACCGGGTGCCTGGCCCGGACTCCGGGCTCCAGGTCGTTCGAGAGGTGACGTCCCAGCAACTCCACGCGTCCCGAAGCGAGCGCCACCTTGATCATACTCGTGGAGCTCCCCGAACGGGTCAACTCCTCGGGGACGTTCGCGTACGCCCACTCCGAGCTGACCTTCACGGGAGGGTTCACGAGCACGATCTCGAGTCGGAGCCGGTTCGGAACCGCCTCCAGCACCTCCCCTCGCCCCGTCGCGACGTTCATCCCGCGGCGAAGGAAGAAGGGCACATCCGATCCGAGGGTCAATCCGATCTTCTCGAGCGCCGGCCCGTCGAGGCCGAGTCCCCAGAGTTCGTTCAGGGCCGCGAGCACCGTGGCGGCGTTCGAGCTCCCGCCTCCGAGTCCGGCGGCGATCGGGATCCGTTTCACGATTCGGATCTCCACGCCGCGCCCGCCACCGGCATGGTCGGCGAGCGCGACGGCCGCGCGGTAGGCCAGATTGCCCTCGTCCTTCGGTGCGCCCTGACCGCCGTGGAACGACAGCTTCCGCCCGCCGGGCGCGATCGTGATCGTGTCGTGCAGCGAGATCGGCACGAGGATGGAGCGGATCGAGTGGTACCCGTCGCCGCGCTGTCCGAGCACTTCGAGGTTCAGATTGATCTTTGCGGGCGATTCGAGGACGACCTTCGGTCCCTTCTCCGCCGGTTCCCACGAAGGCGTCGGGAGCGGGCGGGCCGCCGGCGCCGCGGGAGTCCTCCGTCGCTTGCCCTTGGCGGCCGGGACCGGGGCGCGCGAGACCTCGGGATTCGGCGGAGCCGGTGCGGCCGCCGTCGTCGTCTTCGACGGCTTCTTCGGCGCCGGCTTCTTCGCACTCGTCTTCTTCGCGGCGGAGCCCTTCGACGTCGGCTTCTTGTCGGCGGCCTTGTCGGTCGCCGACGAGCGGCCGGAGACCGCCTTCGCGGTGGTCTTGGGCGAAGTCTTCCCTCGAGTCTTCTTCTCGGTCTTCGCCGCGGTGGCGCCGGTCTTGCGGGCCGGCTTCGCGGGCTTCTTCTGCGCGGGCTTCTTCTTCGCGGACTTGGACCGGGTCGAGGGCGACTTCGGGGACTTGGTCCGGGTCGGACTCGCGCTCCTCGACGTCACGCCGGGTCGAGGGCGGGCGGCATCGCCACCGCGCTCGCCGCGCCGGCACGTCGGGTCCGACGGAGTGACGGTCGCCCGGCGCGTCGCGACTCGGTTCCGGATCGGCGGCACGCGGTCCACCCCGATTCCACCCCGACTCATCCGAAGTAAAGGATCGAAACGATCGCGAGCATCCAGGCCACCACGCTCGCCGCGAGCGCCCCGTCTCGGAAGAGGATTTCGGAAGGATTCCCCCCGAGGCCCCGTTCCCGGATGAGGAACAGGTAGCGGAAGAACCCATACACGACAAAGGGTACCGTGTAAACGAGTTTGTCCGTTCCGAACTTCACGAGCGTCGCCGGCCAGATCGTGTAGACGGAATAGGCGATGATGGCGCAGGCCGACACCATGGGGATGAACACGTCCAGCAACTCGACCGAGTAGTCGCCGAGCGCGGCCCGGTGTTCCCGGGCATCCCCGGTGAGCAGCGCGAGCTCGGATCGGCGCTTCCCGAAGCCCATGACCAGCGCGAGGAAGAACGTGCAGAGCAGCAGCCAGTGGGAGAGCGCGACCGAAGGATCCAGGTCCCGGAGCACTTCCACCCCACCGATCGCCCGGATCATGAATCCGACCGCGATCGAGAGAACGTCGAAGATGACTCGACGTTTCAGGTCCAGCGAGTAGGCCAGGTTCAGCGCCAGGTACGCGACCGCCGCCCCTCCGAACCGCGGGCCGAGCCAGAACGCCGCGCCGAGGCCCGCCCCGGCCAGCACGACCGCGAACGCGAGGCCGGCCCCCGGTGAGATCCGCCCGGCGGCGATCGGACGGTTCCTCTTCTCGGGGTGGCGGCGGTCCTTGTCCGCGTCGACGACGTCGTTGAACACGTACACCGCGCTCGACAGCACGCAGAACGCCGCGAAGGCCGCGATCGCCGGGAGCACGAACGCGAACTCCGCGAGCCGCCCCGCGAAGACCACGCCCGCCAGGACGACGACGTTCTTGATCCACTGCTTCGGTCGCATCAACGAGAGGTAGGCGCTCACGCGGTCTCCACCTCGCGCTCGAGCTCGCAGAGCACCTCGCGGAGCTTCGAGGCGATCAGATCGATCGCGACCTGATTGTGGCCGCCGCGAGGAATCACGACGTCCGCCCATCGTTTGGAGGGCTCCACGAACTGGAGGTGCATCGGACGCACGGTGGAGCGGTACTGATCCAGGACCGAGTGGACGGACCGGCCGCGCTCGTGCAGGTCACGCAACAGACGCCGCGCGAGGCGCTCGTCCGCATCGCAGTCCACGTACAGCTTGATGTCGAAACGCTCGCGCAGCTCCGGAACGGCGAGCACCTGGATGCCCTCCACGATCACGACGTGCGCCGGCCCCACGGTGAGCGTGCGCGGTTCCCGCGCGTGGCGTTCATAGCTGTAGATCGGCTGCTCGATCGCCCCGCCCTCGCCGAGCTCCACGAGATGACGGAGCAGCAGCTCGTTCTCGAACGCGTCCGGATGGTCGAAGTTGAGGCGCTCCCTCTCGGCCGGGGAGAGATCCGCGCGATCCCGGTAGTACGAGTCGTGGTGCACGATGACCACGCGACGTCCGGACAGGCTCTCGGCGAGACGCAACGCCACCGTGGTCTTGCCGGATCCACTGCCCCCCGCGACACCCAGGATGATCGGCTTCAACACGGGCACCTCACGTGCGCGAGATCAACCAGACGCCGAACGCGACCACGAGCGTCCCCAGGAACCGGGTCGCCGTGACGGGCTCCTGGAAGAACACGCGGGAGAGCACGACCACCGCGATGTATCCCATGGAGAGCATGGGATAGGCCCAGGAGAGCTCCGCCCGCGTGAGGACGATAAGCCAGAGCGCCGCCGACACGGCGTAGAACGTGAAGCCCGCGAGAACCACCGGATTCACGGCCGCCCGGAGCAACCGCGGCAGAACCTCCCCCATGCGATCGACCGCGTCCGGATCGCTCGACATGCCCTGCTTGAGCAGCAGCTGGCCGCACACGCCGAGCACGACGCACACGAGAATCAACAGGAAGTTCTTCACGCCGCCTCCCCCGAGCTCCGCCCGGATATCGCTTGCTCCGCCCGCAGCTTCCGTCTCTAGTACGCGTCTTCGTGGAACAGGAAACGGACCGCCGTCAGAAAGAGGATCTTGAGGTCGAGACCCACCGACCAGTTCTCCACGTACCAGATGTCGTAGCGAGTCCGATCCTCGATCGACGTATCTCCGCGCAGGCCGTTCACCTGCGCCCAGCCGGTGATGCCGGACTTCACGCCGTGCCGTTCGAGGTAGCGCGGAATGTCGCGCTGGAACTCGTCCACGAAGACCGCGCGCTCCGGCCGCGGTCCCACGAGCGACATCTGTCCCCGCAGCACGTTCCAGAGCTGCGGCA
>JAGQIB010000003.1 GCA_020431545.1 Gemmatimonadota bacterium | reverse complement strand
GTTCTTCCTGGGGCTCATGATGTTCGCGGGCGCGGACCTCGCGGCGCGCGGGCGCGCGCGGGCCGGGGTCGGCACGGTGGGCGGCGCCGGAGGCGATGCGGCCGGCGGGGCCGCGAGCGTCGCCGTCCCGATGTTCGCGGTCGCGCTGCTGTCCGCGATGGTGGGCGCGTACTACGCCGGTTACCACCCGTTCCACGGGGACCTCGGCTGCTCGCCGGTCGAGGAGTGGATGGTCACGGGCTTCGCGATGGCTGCGTTCCTGTTGCTGGAGGCCGGCGCGCCGTTCCTCGCGGCGCTCGCGGCGTTGCTCTCCGTGCTCACGTTCCCGAGCGGTCTCATGTTCGCGGGGCTGGTCGGCGTGGCGGGGTTGCTCGTGAGCGGCGGCCGTCGTCGCGACGTGTGGAAGTTCGGCTTCGGGTTCGCGGCGATGGCGCTCGCGTACGCGGTGCTGCTCGTGATCTACACGAAGTCGAACGGCTCCTTCGACGCGATGATCGGCGAGTGGTACGAGAAGTACTTCCAGGGTCGCGCGCGGTTCGCGGCCGAGCCGTGGCTCCGCAAGGCGAAGGCCGCGGGGTGGTTCGCGCTCCTGGCGGGCGGACTGCCGGCGGTCGGGATGCTGGGCGCGATCGTGCGCGGAGATCGCGTGGCGAGACACCTCGGGTTGCTCGGGTTGCTGTGGGTCGCGTTCTTCGTGATGTCGCCGAACAAGAACGTGCACTACTTCATGCCGGCGGCGCTGCTGCCGATGGCCGCGACGTTGCGCTGGCTGGGCGCGGGCGGCGGCGCGGCGCGGGACCGCTGGGTGGCCGGTGTGCTCACGGGGTCCGCGCTCGCGGTGATCGCGCTGTGCCGGCCGGCGTCCGTGCCGCCGTACGTCGCCGATCGCGAGTTCGGGCGGAAGACGCTGTTCCTCGCCGGCAGCGAGCGCGAGGCCGTGGACTACTCCCAGATCCTGTTCCAGGTGTCGAAGCCGCTCTGGCACTGGGAGCCCGGCGACCCGTGGACGATCGGCCACCACACGTGGGTGATGTACGCGGAGCGCGGCTACGAACCGCGTCCGGAGCACGAGTTCTTCGTGGGACAGGGCCCGCCGCCGGTCGAAGGGCTGAAGGAGATCACGCGCCTCGCCGTCCGCGGCGGCGGCACCGTGACGTTCTGGGCACGCGACGGTCGCGCGTCGCTGCGAACGTGGCGCGAGAAGACGTATCCTCTGCGGCAGGACCTCAGCCGGTTCTCGTTCGAGATGTCGCCGTACGAGGAGAAGCCATGAGCTGGCTCGCGAAGCTGTTCGGCCGTGGGGAGAAGCGCGCGGCGGAGGCGCCGGGGACGGCGTCCGCGCCGCCCTCGTCTCCCGCCCCGGCCCCGACCGCCGCGAAGGCGAAAGACGCGCTCGCCGCATTCTTCGACGCGGTGCGCGCCGGCCGGTTCGGGGAAGTCGGCGAGCTCGTCCGCGACGATCCCCGTCTGCTCGCGAAGACGGAGGACGGCGGCACGCCGCTGCACCACGCCGCGCGGCACGGCCATCGCGATCAGGTCGAGCTGTTCCTCGATCTCGACGCGGAGATCGACGTGCCCGACACGAAGACGAAGCGCCCCCCGATCGACTGGGCGAACGAGACCGGCCAGTCCGCGATCGTGCGCTTCCTGTTCGCGCGCGGCGCCGCGGCCGACCTGCACCACGCGGCCGGCTACGGCCTGCTCGAGCGCGTGCGCGAGGCGCTGGACGAGGGCGAGGATCCGAACGGACGCGTCGACCATCGCACGCCGCTGCACTTCGCCGCGTACTGGGGCCGCGACGACGTGGTGGCGCTGCTGCTCGAACGCGGCGCCGACCCCGCGGCAAAGGACCGCGGCGGCCGGACGGCGGCGAACATCGTCGCGGCGCGGCAGGCGGATCCGCAGGCGAAGGCCGGGATCCTGGTGGGCTCGCGGCAGGCGGAACTCACCGCCGGGTGGATGAGGGCGGCGGAGATGCTGCGGATCGCGGAGGGTGGGGGCGAGGAGTAGTTGCCGACGCGACGGGAATCGTGTCGACCCGCGAGTCCTTCGTCTTGCCCGAGCGGCGGTGATTGCGGTTGTACGGGCCTTTGGAAGTGATCGATGGAACGCCGATCCGGCGGTTCGCTACAATCTGATCTGGCGCATGCGCCATGAGCGTCAAGGAGCAGGTTGCCTGGTGATTCCACGGAGTGTTCCCCCGAGGCGGCAATCGAGAGGGCATCGGTCGATGCGACTGGTCCTCCTCAGCGGGGCGTTGGTGTGCGCCCTTGTCCGCATCAGCGATGCTGGCACGATTCACGTCCCCGGCGAGGTTCCAACGATTCTGGCGGCGCTCGATCAAGCGGTGTCCGGGGACAGCGTCTTGGTCGCGCCCGGGAACTACACGGACACCAGCGATCGAATCGTTCTGGAGTGCACGAATCTGGCCACCCACCGGAGCTGCGGGTTCATTCGATCGGGAGTTTCCTTGATCGGCTTGGGAGGCGCCGAACAGACGGTCCTCGATGTCGGGGGGACGGGCGACCTGATCACCCTGTCCACCCTGACCATCACGCCGACCGGTCCGGAAGCCATCTACTTGGAGGGCATCACGATCACCGGCGGAGAGTACGGGATCCGGGCCGGATGCTCCGAAGGACCGTTGAAGATGGCCGGCTGCCGCATTGTCCAGAACGGAAACCTGCCCATCGTCTTTGGCGAGATCGACCTTTCGATGGAGGACTGCGTCATTGCTGACAACGGGCCGGGGGAGGGAGGTGCTGGTGGAGTTCGGAACGGTGCGGCCTCCGACGTGGAGTTGCGGAGATGCACCTTCGCGCGGAACGGGAACGGCGGACTGCAGATGATCGGCGCTTCA
>JAGQIB010000057.1:793-6807 GCA_020431545.1 Gemmatimonadota bacterium | reverse complement strand
CGCGCTCGCTCTGACGCTGCTCCTGCCCCCAGCCACCGCCACCGCCGGCTGGCTGACGAGCGCCGCCCTCAACGACGCGCCGGCCCTCGACGACGAGATCCTGCCGCCGATGGGCTCGCTGCTCGTCGTCGACGGCGACGCCGTCCGGGCGGGCGACGGATGCGTCGGACACGAACTCGAAGGCGACCCAGACCGAACTCTCGCCGAGGTAGTCCGCGAGATCCCAGATGATCGTCTCCGAGCCGTTCTCCTCCCGGAACTCGCCGTAGAAGTCGACCCCATCCGTCGAAATCCCCGCGAAGAACCGGTCGAGATTCGGCTCCAGGTTCATCTCGTAGGTGAACTCCCAGGCGGCTCCGGTCAGGTTCGGATCCGACAGGTCGAACGGACCGGCAATCAGCCAGGTCTTCATCCCGTCCGGATAGTCTTCGCCGCACGAGATGGCGTTGCTTCCCGCCGCGGCACAGGCCGCGCTGCTCACGCCGGAGACCGACCAGCAGTCGGAGATGCCCCATTCGGCACCTGCCCCCGAGGAGTCAACGACAGTCCAGGCTCCGAGTCCCGACTCGAAGTCTTCCGAGAAGACCGCGTCGACGACGCTCGACAGTTCCGCGACTCGCCCCGTCGCCGCCGGACGCATCCGGATCGGATGGGACTGCAGCTCGGTGGCCGTCGTTTCGATGGGCGCGCACGACCACAGGGTGACCACCGCAAACATCAGCGCAACAGAGTTTCTCCTGTGCTCCATTTTCGTCCCTTCGCCTGGGTACAGGGCATGCTGCACACAGCTCTTCTAGCGATAGCTGGCCTTCAGGCTCCCCCAGCTCGTCCGGTCCACGCCGACCGTCACCTCGTCGCCGCAAAGATATCCGTTGCCGCAGACGTTGCCTGCCTGGCCCCGGGAGTCGTATCCGAGGTAATCGTTCGGCCACCGGATCGTGTGAGGGTCGCAGGCCTCGGTGTAGTTGAGGCCCTCCGCCGTCGGTCGGATGCAAATGGCGATACCGTCTCCGGCGTCGTGGAAGAACCACGAAGCGACTCGCACCGGACCATTCCGGCACGTGTCCGCCTCGAGCACGAGGTGTGTGTCCGTGCCGTGGTTCGTGAACCCGAAGGACGGATTGAAGAACTGGACCTCTCCCGCGAGCACCTCGACGTCGAACTCGGCGGTGCGAAATCCGGTCGGTTCCGTCCCTTCGCAGTAGTACCAGAGCCAGATGCTGCGATTCCCGGGGTTCGGTACGCCCGTGTTCGAGAGCGGGTCCGACGACCGGTCACTGATGGTCCAGGCCCGCTCGCCGGGGTAGGAGGAGAACGAACGAATCGTCACGTCGTCGATGGCGGCGCCGTCGGGTAGCTGCCCACTCGCATCGGAGGCGAACAGAAAACCCACCCACACATCGCTTTCGCCGACCAGATCACTCAGATCGAGCGTGATCGTCGAATCGTGGTTCCCGCTGAAAAACGTTCCGTCGAACGTCACGCCGTCTGCCGACACGCCCGCGAAGAACCGATCGAAGAAGGGCTCGCTCCGAAGGCGAAACGTGACGTCGAGCTCGACCCACTGCAGCGCCGGGTCCGAGAAATCCATCGGCCCATGCACCAACCAGGTCTTCATTCCGCCGGGATAGTCCTCACCGCACGCGACAGCGGCCGACCCACCAGCCGCGCAGGCCGCGCTCGCATTTCCGCTGCTCGCCCAGCATTCCGCGGTCTCCCATTGGGCACCGCTACCTGACACGTCGGTCACGGTCCAGGCGGCCAGTCCGGACTCGAAGTCATCCGAGAAGAAGACCGTGCCCATCTCTCGCCAGTCGGTGTCGGCGCCAAGGACGACACGGTCGCCCTTCTCGATCGCGACGGACTCGGTGACTTCCTGGGCGTGCGTTCCGGTCGAGAGGACAAGGGCCGACGAGCACACGACCGCGGCAGTCGTTAGATGTGAGTACATCTCTTGGCGCCTCCTCGCTTCGTGGGTCCCACTCGTGGCGCCGGCTCCTGGCAACTGTACTCCCGGACCACGATCGTTGTAAGGGGCGTCGCAGAAGGCGTGGGCCGGGAGTCTGCGGCCGCAGCCCCGGCGAGTCCGAACGACCTCGCCTCAGCGATACAACGCCTTGATCTCCGACCAGCTCGTGGTCCCCACGGACACCGGCCCGGACTCACAGGGAGTCCCGTTCGTGCAGGGGTTCATCGCGCCCGTTCCGTCGAATCCGATGTAGTCGTTCGGATAGGCCAGATACGGTGGCCCGCTGCAGTCCAGGGTGAAGTTCTCCCCATTGGAGTTCGGGACGATGCAGGCGCGAATGCCTTCGTCCGTTCCGGTATCGAAGAACGTCAACGTGGCCACACGGATCGGCGCGAGGGGACACCCACCCGCCGCGAACACGGGCTCCGTCATCGTTCCGGCGTTCAAGAAACCGTTCGTCGTGGTCAGGCCGATGTAGGTCCCGGCCGTGCATTCGATGCCGAACGATGCACCGTAGAACCCTTCGGACTGGTTCTGGCAAGCGAACCACAGTTGCCTCGAGACGATGCCGGGTACGCCCTGCGGCGTTCCCGAGTTGACGTAGGGGTCGGACAGACTGGCGCTGATCGTCCAGCCGAACTGGTGCGCGGAGGGCAAGAGAGCCCGAAGCTCCACGTCGTCCACCTGAGCGCCTTCCACGCGACCGCTGGATCCATCCGACAGGAACAGAAAGCCGATCCAGACTGCGTCGGTTCCGACCTGGTCGGTCACGTCGATCACGACCGTCTCGTCGGTCGAGCTGTCCCAGAAGTGTCCGAAGAAGTCGATCCCGTCGACCGAGGTCCCCACGAAGAACCGATCGAGATACGGCTCGCAACGCAGCTTCAGCTGGAACTCCAGCTCCGCCGCCTGCACTCCGGGCGCCGTCAGATCGAAGGGCCCCGCCACCATCCACGTCTTCATGTCGTCGGGATAGTTTTCGCCGCACGCGATCGCGGCGGATCCGCCGGCCGCACAGCCGGCGCTCCTGGACCCCGAAGCGGCCCAGCAATCCCAGTCGCTCCATTGCGCGCCGGCGCCGGAGAGATCCGTCACGGTCCATTGACCGAGACCCGACTCGAAACCGTCGGTGAAGAGCGGCGCGCCGAGCGCGGCCGGCGAGTCGCCGGGCTCGCGAAGGAGATCGCTCGACGCCTCGAAGGCGCGGAGCGTGGGATCGGCGATGGCCGCCGGGGCCGTCAGAATCGTGCCGAGCAGGACGAACGCGAAGGTGCGAAGCAGGTTGGTTCCGTTCATGGCGCGGGCTCCCTCGGGGTGGGGCTCCACCGGAACGGGCGATGGGTCGCGACGTCGCGACCCGCTCCGGCGATCGCGCGGAGTATACGAAAGCAAAGCGCCCGATGGAATTGCTTTGAGTCGAGCCCGGATGCGACTCCCCGGGGAGCCCTACCGCCAGGCCCACCACAGGAACGCCGCCCCGGCCGCCGTGGCCACGATCGTGAACGGCAGACCGATCTTCACGAACTCGCGCGTGGAGACATGCAGGCCCTCCTTGCGGAGCAACCCCACCGCGACGACGTTCGCGGATGCGCCGAAGGGCGTGATGTTTCCGCCGAGGCTGGCGCCGAGCACCATGCCGAAGATCAACGGCACCTCGTTCGCGCCGACCCCCTCCGCGACGTGACGCACGAGCGGGATCATCGTGGTGATGTAGGGGATGTTGTCCACGAACGCGGAGAAGACGACCGAGAGCGCGATCAGCGAGACGTAGATCACGAGCGGAGAATCGCCGGTGAGATCCGCGAACGACCCGGCGAGGTCGTCGATCAGCCCCACGTGCACCATGGCTTCCACGAGCACGAACACGCCGATCAGGAAGAACGTCGTGTTCCAGTCGAACCGCTTCAGGATCTTCGCCCCGCGGCCGCGGCCGCGCAGTTCCTCCCAGATCAGCATCGCCACCCCGAACACCACGCAGATCGTGCCGCCGAGCCAGTGGAAATCGGGATCGAACGCCGGGGACACCGCGAGGCAGGCGATGAGCGCCACGATCGCGACGGTGGGCACCCACGACTCGAGTTTCTGGGGCTCCAGGTACGTGACCGGCTGCTTGTACTTTCGGAACATGAGCCACAGCACGACCGTCGACGCCACGGCGCCGACCTGCACGGCCCAGAAGATCGACGGCTTGCCCTGGAACCAGAAGAACGAGTTGAAGTCCATCTTGAGCCATCCGGCCAGGATCATGCTGGGCGGATCGCCGATCAGCGTGCCGGCTCCCTGGAGATTCGAGGAGACCGCGATGCCGATCAGGAACGGCACGGGGCTGATGTTCGCGCGCCGGGCCGTTTCGAGCGCGACCGGCGCCACGATCAACACCGTGGCGACGTTCTCCACGAAGATCGAGACGAAGCCCGAGAACAGGCACACCACCAGGATCGCGCCGCCCACGGTCTTGGCGCGATCGATCAGCAGGTCGGCGATCCGCAGAGGCATCCCCGAGTCCGTGAACGACTCCGCGAGCAGCAGGATGCCGGCGAAGATCCCGAGGACGTTCCATTCGACGGCGTGGAACGCCTCGCCCGGCGAGAGGACCCGCCCCACGAGCAACGCGAGGACGCCGACCCAGAGCGCCTCGGTCCGGCGGCTCTTCCACACGATGAGCGCCACGTACACGACGACGAAGACGACGAGACAGTAGAGCTTGGGGCCTTCCATTCCGTTCTCCGGGTGCCGCGGACGGCGGATCGGCCTGCGAAGCTAGCACGGGCGCCGTGTTCCCGCGAGGCGTGCCATTGACACCCGCGCCGCCGATCCCGAGAATTCGTGGTTCTCATGGGATTCCGCGCGATCGTTCTCTCCGTATTCGTGCTCGGCCTCGCCCTCGCGGCCGCCTGGCACGCCGCCGCCCCGCTCACCGAGGGCGACGCTCTGCACGTCGCCGCGATCCTCGGCGGCGGGCCGGGTACGTCGCCACCGGGGCCTGTCTCCGAACGTCTGCTGGACGTCGGGATGCGCGCGGTGCGAGCGGTCTGGGCGCCGACCGGTCTGTTCCGCGCGGCGCACCTCGCGGGCGGTCTCTGGCTCGCGATCGCGGCCGCGCTGACGGCCGGCGTCGCCGCCCGTTCGGCGGCCGGGCGGCATCCCCGGGCGGGCACCGGTCTCGCGGCCGGTCTCTTTGCCGGATGCGCCGTGCTCCTGGGAGCGGACACCGGGCGTCTCGGTCTCGAGGCGTCGCCCGTGCCCGTGTTGCTCGCGTTGCTCGCGGGCTCCGCCACGGCCTTCACCGCGCGACGCCCTTGGCCGTTCCTCGGCGGATTGCTGGCCGGGCTCGCCGTCGCGGATCACCCGTTCGTCCTGTTCCTGCTGCCCGCCTGGGGCGCGCTCGCTCTCGGTTCCACGCTGCGGGATCGTCCGGGCAACGCCGGTCGCACGATTCGCACGGGCTGGTTCGGGTTCGCGCTCGGTCTGCTCGCGCTCCTGATGACCGGCCCGCCGCGCGCCGCGCTCGCCGCGTGGATCGGCGGTCCCGACGGTCCGTTCTGGCGACCGGTCGGCCCGTCCGGGTGGGGCGCGGGCCTGCTCGACGCGGTCTTCGCCGCCTGGCACGCCACCGGCCCACTCGGCTTCGTGCTCGGACTCGCGGGCGTGGTCGCCTTCTTCACCGGACGCGCCCGACTCGCCCGTCCGTTCCTGCTCGCGTTCGCGGTACCGGCTGCGGCACTCGTGCTCGGTCGCGCCGCCGACGCCGAGGTCGCCCGCGCGCTCACGGGATGGGCGTTCGTGTTCTGGACCGTGCCGTCGTTCGCGGCTGCTTGGGGTCGCTTCGCCGGCGACACGGAGCACGGTCCCGATCCGCCCGAGCCGGTGATGGTCCGCGCGGACTTCCGCGCTCCCGTCGTCGCCCTGCTGGCGGGCGGTCTGCTGTTCGCGCTGAACTCGAAGACACTCGACCGGTCCGCCGATCGCGATCCCGCGTGGGCGCGCAGCGTGGTGCGCGCGTTGCCGGCGAACGCCGTCTTCTTCACGGGGAACGCGGCGCACG
>JAGQIB010000057.1:0-750 GCA_020431545.1 Gemmatimonadota bacterium | reverse complement strand
CCGGAGTCCCGGCGCCGGCTTCCCGGGGCCTCCGAACGTCTCGCGCGCGCGGAGGATCGCCGGCCCCGTTTCATCGACACCACGCTCTACTTCGACGACGCGCGACGCAGCGCGCTGGTCCCCGCGTCGCGAAAGTTCGCGCCCTGGGGTCTCACGTACCAGGTGGTGGAGAACGCCCGCGCCCTGAACGACGAAGAGGTGGCCGCATCGACCCGTGCGCTCGACGGCGTCGATCTCACGCCGGACTCGCCACCGAACGCACTACGCGAGAATCTCCCCGGCAACGACTGG
This sequence comes from Gemmatimonadota bacterium, assembly GCA_020431545.1. Taxonomy (GTDB): domain Bacteria; phylum ARS69; class ARS69; order ARS69; family ARS69; genus JAGQIB01. The sequence goes on along the minus strand of JAGQIB010000057.1, from coordinate 459 downwards.
TTCGGTCGTTCGCTTCTCCGCTCCGCCACGCTCTGGCTCGAGCTCAATCGGGAGTCGGACGCGGAGCGCGAGTTCTTTCTCGCGTTCGGTCATCCTTCCGTGAACCACAACGTCGCCGCGATCGGACTCGCGAGCCGCATGTTCGAGCGCCAGAACTACTCGAGCGCCGCCGCCACGCTCGAATCGGCGATTCGCGACGACCAGGACGGCGCGTGGGCGGCCCACCGTCTCCGCGCGAACAGCCTCGCCCGGCTGGGCGACCTGCCCGGTGCGATCGTGGAGCTCGAGGCCGCGCTTCGCGTGCTGCCCGCGAACCTCACGCGGGAACGCGACGCGATCGAGCGCCAGCTCGCAACGTTCCGCGCACTGCCGTCCCCTTCGAAGCCCTGAGTCGACCGCCGGGCGTCGGGCGTCGGCCCGAAAAGAAGCGCGGCCCCGAAGCCGGGAAGCTTCGGGGCC
>JAGQIB010000056.1:1803-3944 GCA_020431545.1 Gemmatimonadota bacterium | reverse complement strand
CATCTCGTTCCGGACACGGTGGCGATCCTGGGCAGTCTGAACATCATCGCCGGGGAGCTCGATCGCTGATGGCCGAGACACGTTCCGCCTTCGCCCTGAACGACGCCGGGATGGCCCAGTTCCGGCGTCTCGTGGAACGGTATCCCACCAAGCAGAGCGCGTTGATGCCGGCGCTCTGGCTGATCCAGGACCAGGAAGGACATGTCCCGCCCGAGGCCGTCGACTGGCTCGTGGAGCAGCTCGACGTCTCGGCGGCGCGCGTGCACGAGCTCCTGTCGTTCTACACGATGTTCCGCGCCGAGCCGCAGGCGGAGTACGTCCTCCAGGTCTGCCACAACATCTCCTGCCACCTGTCCGGCGCGCGCCCGCTGCTCGAGCACCTGAAGCAGCGACTCGGCATCGGAATCGGCGAGACCACGCCGGATGGGAAGTTCGCGCTGGAAGGCGTGGAGTGCCTCGCAGCGTGCGGGATGGGACCGGCGATGCAGCTCGGCAAGCACTTCTACGAGAAGCTCACGCCCGCGCGTGTGGACGAGATCCTCGAGAGTCTCCGCCGCGGCGTGGTTCCGCGCGCGGACACGGACCGGGAGCTGGCGGAATGAGCGCGAACGGACAGCTGCTGTCGGCGCGCTTCGGCCGCCGGGACGGGCACAAGCTCTCCGTGTACGAGGCGGAAGGCGGCTACCGCGCGCTGAAGAAGGCGCTGAAGGAGATGAGCCCGGCCGACGTGCGGGAGCAGGTGAAGGCGGCGGGCCTGCGCGGCCGCGGCGGCGCCGGGTTCCCCACGGGCGTGAAGTGGGGCTTCGTGCCCGCGAACGCCGAGAAGGTCTACTTCTTCGTGAACGCGGACGAGAGCGAGCCCGGCACGTTCAAGGATCGCTACCTGCTCGACTACGACCCGCACCAGACAATCGAGGGCTCGATCCTCTCGTCGTACGCGGTCGGCGCGGCGCTGTGCTTCATCTACATCCGGGGCGAGTTCGGCTGGCTCGTGGATCGCGTGAACCGCGCGGTGGAGGAAGCGTACGCGGCGGGCTACCTCGGCCAGAACATCCTCGGGAGCGGCTACTCGCTCGAGATGATCGTTCACAAGGGCGCGGGTGCCTACATCTGCGGCGAGGAAACCGGGCTCATCAACTCCGTCGAGGGCAAGAAGGGCCAGCCGAGCATCAAGCCGCCGTTCCCCGCGGTGTCGGGCTTCCTCGGCGCGCCCACGATCGTGAACAACGTCGAGACGGTCGCCACCGTGCCCTGGATTCTGAACGAAGGCCCCGATGCGTATCGCCGGTACGGCACCGAGAAGTCGCCGGGCACGAAGCTCTGGAGCGTCAGCGGGCCGGTGAAAAGTCCCGGCGTGTACGAGGTGCCGCTCGGCATTCCGTTCCGGGAGTTCTTCGAGGAGCACGTGGGCGGCATGGCGGATGGCGAGAGGCTCAAGGCGGTGATCGTGGGTGGCTCGTCCGTGCCCGTGCTGACGGCGGACGAGGTGATGGCCACGAATCTGGACTACGAGTCCCTGGCCGCGGCCGGCACGATGCTCGGCTCGGGCGGCATGATCGTGATCCCCGAGAGCTCGAGCATGGTCGACCTCATCGAGGTGCTCATGCACTTCTACTGGGACGAGTCCTGCGGCCAGTGCACCCCGTGCCGCGAGGGAACGGGCTGGCTGCACAAGGTCGTGGGACGCGTTCGGCGAGGCGCCGGCGAGCACGGCGACCTCGAGCGCCTCGAGACGATCTGCAACGGCATGGCCGGCCTCACGATCTGTCCGCTCTCGGACGCGGCCGTGATGCCGATGCGGAGCTTCCTCGCGAAGTTCCGGACGGAGTTCGAGACGCTCATCCGGAAGGATCCGGCGCCGGAGCCGACGTCGCGCTGGGCGCGCGGAGAGGTGGAGACGCGCTGATGGCGAAGCTCACGATCGACGGGAAGGGAATCGAGGTCCCGGACGGAACGCGTCTGTTCGATGCCTGCACCGAGGCGCGCGGCGAGCCGCTGCCGCACTTCTGCTACCACCCGGACCTCTCGATCGCGGGCGTGTGCCGCCTGTGCCAGGTCGAGGTGGAGGGCATGCCGAAGCTCACGATCGCCTGCAACACGATCGTGAAGGACGGAATGGTCGTCCACACGAAGAACGACCG
>JAGQIB010000056.1:0-1751 GCA_020431545.1 Gemmatimonadota bacterium | reverse complement strand
GACTGTCCGATCTGCGACCAGGCCGGAGAGTGCGGCCTGCAGGACCAGTACATGAAGTACGGCCTGTACGAGTCCGAGGTGGAGAAGGCGGACAAGGTCCACAAGTGCAAGGCCCAGGTGATCGGCCCCGAGGTGATCCTGGACCAGGAGCGCTGCGTGCTCTGCAGCCGTTGCGTGCGTTTCGTGTACGAGGTCACCGGCACGCGCGAGCTCGGCATCTTCCAGCGCGGCGATCGCGCCGAGATCGGCGTGGCGCCGGGCCGGCAGCTGGACAACAACTACAGCCTGAATACCGTGGACATCTGCCCGGTGGGCGCGCTCACGAGTCGCGACTTCCGGTTCCGGCAGCGGGTGTGGCGCCTCAAGGGCACGCGCTCGATCTGCCCGGGCTGCGCCACGGGCTGCAACGTCCGTCTCGATCACAACGCCGGTCGCCTGTGGCGCGTGAAGCCTCGCCGGAACGACGAAGTGAATCGCGAGTGGATGTGCGACCTGGGGCGGAAGACCTACAAGATCGTGCAGGCGGAGACGCGACTCAAGTCGCCGCTCACGCGGGACGCGCTGCGGCAGCGGGCACTGGAGTGGTTCCGGCCGGGCGAGGTCGGGCTCGCGGTGGCCTCGCCGCACGTTTCGCTCGAGGAGATGTACCTGTTCGCGCGCGTGATGGAGCGACTCGGCGCGCCGGCGCCGCTCGGGGGCTTGACGGACGCGGATCGCGGCGAGGGCGACGATCTCCTGCTCTCGGGCGATCGGACCCCGAACCGGGCCGGGCTGCGCTGGCTCGGCCTGACCGAGCTGCCGGCGGCGGAACTCGCCGCGCGGATCGACGCGGCGCGCGAGAAGACGATCGTGATCTACGGCGGCGATCCGGCCGCCGATCCGGCCGTGGCCAAGGCGCTCGCGACGTGCCGCCGCGTGGTGTACGCGGGCACGCACGAGAATGAGACGTCGCGGGCCGCCGCGTTCACCGTTCCCACCAGTACGTGGGCGGAGAAGGAAGGCCTGTTCGTGAACCGCCAGGGGCGGGTGCAGGCGTTCTGGACGGCGCTCGCCGCACCGGAGGGCGTGGAGGAAGACGCTTCGTTCTGGGTGTCCCTGCTGCGTCGCCTCGGTGAGCCGGAGGAGCCGCTGGAGGTCGTCGAGCGGCGACGCCGCCTGGGCCGGGCTCTCGGTCTCGAAGGAATCGACCTCGGCCGACTGCCGGCGACCGGAGCGGTGATCGACCCGGCGACCGTGACGGCGGGAGGAGGCGGACGATGATCCCGGCGCTCGAGATCCTGGCCAAGATCGGATTCATGCTCGCGGTGATCCTCGGTTTCCTGCCGCTCCTCATCTGGGCGGAGCGCAAGGGCTCGGCGTTCATCCAGGATCGCACCGGCCCGAACCGCGCGAACGTCCTCGGGCTCCGGCTCGGCGGCCTCGTGCACCCGATCGCCGACGTGTTGAAGCTCCTGTTCAAGGAGGACTTCCGACCGGCCCAGGCCCACCGGGCGCTCTACACGCTCGCGCCCTTCATCATCATGACGGTCGCGCTCACGACCTACGCGGTCGTCCCGTTCGGCGACTACCTGGAGATCGCCGGCCGCCGGATCCCGCTCGTCGTCGCGGACCTGAATGTGGGCATCCTGTACGTCCTCGCGATCGCGAGTCTCGGCACGTACGGCGTGGTGATGGCCGGCTGGGCCTCGAACAACAAGTACTCGTTCCTCGGCGGTGTCCGCTCCAGCGCCCAGATGATCAGCTACGAGATC
>JAGQIB010000055.1:4197-23837 GCA_020431545.1 Gemmatimonadota bacterium | reverse complement strand
ATCAGCGAGATCCCCGTCCCGCCAAGCCGTCCATCAGTAGCGGTGCAGGGACTCGAACCCCCTACACGCGGATTATGATTCCGCTGCTCTAACCAACTGAGCTACACCGCCCCAAGTCGATCCGATTCGGCGGTCGGTCGGTCCGCGGGCACTCCGGACGCGAGGCGCCGGGGCCGGGAACCAGCCGCCCGGGCCCACGGCGTGACCCGGAATGCGGGGGGCCGAAGGGGTCGGAATCGGTGGCGAAGAAGGTACGAGCGGGCCCCGCGAGTGTCAAGAATCCGGGCGGATCGAGCGGTTTCCCCGATCCGGACCGCGTCGGCCGGATCGCGGCCGCGGAGGGCGTCTGTGCGAGGCAGGAGGCGAGCGGGCGGCGGTCGGGGCCGATACCGGCGGCGGTCCCCGAGAGGGGAGGGCGACCGCGCCGCGGAGCTTTCGATGTGGACCGAAAGGCAGCCTCTGACTCCTCCTGGCTCTCCCGGGCCGTCCCAGAACCGGGGCCAAGCTCTCGAGTCCGAGGTCCGGACGCGGTCTCCTCCCGCAACTCGCGGTGGAACATCGAAGAGCGAGGGCGCGCCGACGGGGTCGGGGCGACGGCACCCTTCGGCGCGCGGCATGCTTGCGATCTCGGCGGCGTGGAATCCCGGATGACTGGCCGAACGCGCGACCACTTTCCGAATGCTTTCGCGGATCGTCAACCGAAGCCGAAGCGAGAAACTTCCGGACCGCACGCTTCCCTCGCCGGAACCGATCCGAGGTCCCGGGGTATCGCTGGCGAGCCCCGGAATCCGCTGCTAGACTCCCGCCTCTCGAATTGCGTCCCCTCGGGAAAGGAATCCGTTTGTCGGTGCCCGAAAACGGGCGCGATTACCGCGCTCGTGCGTTGTTGACGGTCGCCAGTCTCGCCTCCCTCACCGCGCTCGCGGCGTGTGCGAGCCGTGGAGACAACGGCGTCGGCGTTGCGTTCATTGACGAACAGGCTGCGGACAAGGAAGTCGTTCTCACGGAGATCGGCCCGCCGGACTCCACGACGGACTTCCAGGCCCCCGGCGTGCCCTCCACGGTGGGCCAGGGCACGACCTTGATCGTCGGCGCCCGCACGGGCTACCGCCTGCGCTCGCTCGTGCGCTACACGGCCGCGTCGTTCCCGGATTCCGGCACGGTGGTCGACAGCGCCTTCGTGTCGTTCTTCTTCCGGAACGAGTTCGGCGACGGACCGCTGTCGATGAGCGTCCACCGCACGACGACGGAGTGGCTCGAGGGTCGGATCCCGTTCGACTCGCTGCCCTCGTTCACCGCGGCCGCCGACACCATCGACGTTCCGTTCCGCGACGTCACGGTGGACACGGTCACGTTCCGTCTCGACGACTTCGTGCGGTTCTGGGTCGATCATCCGGATTCGAACTTCGGACTGCTCCTCGAGCCGCTCGCGGGGCAGACGGACGAGGTCGAGTTCGGCTCCCGCGAGTCGCTCGACGGTTCCCAGCTCACGATCCACACGCCCGACGGCGCCGTGACGCCTCCCGTGGATCGAGATACCTGGTCGTTGCAGACGGTCGTGCCGTTCATGACACTCGCCGGCGACCCGGGCCACCTCTCCATCTCGAACGGCCTGCCGGTACGCTCCCTCCTCCGGTTCGACCTTCCGGACTTCGGCGACCGGGCCACGATCAACCGCGCCGAGCTCCTCTTCCGCGTGGACGACGCCGCCTCCGCCTACGGCACGATGCGCTGCGGATTCCAGCGCGTCACGGGACCCTGGCAGGACGACAGCACCGAGGTCGAAGCGATCCTGTGGGGCATCCGCGATGTGGAGTCCGGAGCGGACTCCGTCTCGTTCGACGTGACGTCGTTGCTGCGCGTTCTCCAGACGCAGGACAACGAGGGCTTCCTCTTCCGGAGCTCCGACGAGCGACGGAACACGGACTACCTCCGCGTACACGGCGGTCCGGGCGCGGACCCCGCGCTCGCACCGAAGCTCCGGGTCTGGTACACGCCCGGCGACGAGATCGGAGGGGCGCCATGACGTTGGGAACGTCGCTCCGCCGCGCGCGTCTCCTCGTCTCGCTCGGAGTCGTCGCGTTGCTCGCGGCCGCCACATCGCCGGCCTCCGCCGAGTCCCGCTACTCCCTGCGCGGATTCGGAGAACCCACCTTTCCCTGGCGCGCCGATCTTCGCGCGCTCGCCGGGGCCGGCTCGGCCGCTTCCATCCCGAGCATCGCCGGCAATCCGGCCGCGGTCGGTTTCCTGGAACGCGGTCTGTTCACCGGCACGTACCAGACGGAGTGGGTCTCCACGAAGGAGACGCTCGACGACGGCGCGACGCGCGATCGCGCGGAGTACAACAGTCTGATCCCGAACCTGAGCCTGCAGTGGCCGCTCGGGCGCGGCCTCGCGATCGGCGTGGGCTTCCTCGTGGAACGCCGCCGCGGCGGCATCATCGAGACGGACGCGATGACGCCGGACAGCGTCGCCTATCGCCAGCGGTACGAGGCGAGCGGCAACCTGCTCACGATTCCGCTCGTGGTGGGGCTCGACCTCGAGCACGCCCAGTTCGGCGTGGCGGCCGACGTGACGCTGCTGAACTCCAAGGAGCGCTGGCGGAACATCTTCGATGTCTCGGGATACGTGAGCAGCAACGACCTGGATCGCGAGAACGAGATCGGCCTCGGGACACGGCTCGGATTGCGCGTGCCCTACCGGAACGTCGGCGCGATCGGTGCGTGGACCTCGCTCCCCGCGAAGATCCGCGGGGAACGTCACCTGCAGAACGACGACATCACCGCGACCGCGGACGAGCTGCGCGCCGGTATCTGGGCCGAGCTCCCCACGCGATACGGGCTCGGCCTGGAGCTGACGCCGGTGGCGGCGTGGCGCGTGCTCGGCGACTGGACGCACGAGGCGTGGTCCGACGCGAAGTCGGGCGAGGTCACCGACGAGCGCATCGACGTCGACCGCGTTTCGGCGGGCGTGGAGTGGACGGCCACGCGTGCGTCCGGACTCACGATTCCCGTGCGTCTCGGCTTCCGTACGGAGAACCTCCACTTCCTCGACGCTCGGCAGGAGGAAGTGCGCGAGACGGCACTCACCGCCGGCACGGGATTCGGATTCGCGGGCGGACGCGGTCAGTTCGACTGGCTTCTCGAGTACGGCTGGCGTGGGGACGCGAGCACGGAGTACGAGGAGAAGTTCGTGCGATTCGGTGTCTCCGTGAGCGGGTACGAGGAATGGTCCCGCCGCACGGCGCCGGAGGCCGAGGAGGACTGGTAGGTCGCCTCGTGCCCGCGCCCGCCGGGTCGGAGAAGCCGCGGAATCCGGAGACGCCGCAGGAACCGGAAAGGGATGGACCAAGCGAGAAGGCGGGGATCCGAGGATCCCCGCCTTCCTTCGTTCCGCGTCAGCTGGATCGAGCGGAGCCAACCGGCCGAACTTCTAGCTCTCGTCGTCGCCGATCAGCGCGTAGGGGATGCCCCACGCGACGTTGTCGTACGGCGCGACGTCGTCGTACAGCGTGCCGTTCGAGAGGACGTCGACCACGAGGTGGCGCGGCCCGCGGCGGCCGTTCGTGAAGAACGTGCCGGAGTAGGTGCCGTCCCCGTTGTTCGTGAGCTCGAGCCGGCGGCCGAGGTGGCGCAGGTGCAGGAACACGCCGTCCGTCGCGTCGCCGGTGGTCACGGTGATGGCGACCTCCTGGCCGCGAGGCAGGCGCGTGATCTCCTCGACCGGCACGAGGCTCTCGACGTCGTCGATGGTGACGTCCACGTCGCCGGCCTGCAGGCGCACCGACTGGATCTCCCGCGTGGTGTTCTCGGAGCGGATCAGCACGCCCGACAGCGCCTGGACCTGCCAGCCGCGGTGCGGCCGATCGATCGGCCGGTTCTTCTCGAACAGCATCGAACGCACGGCGGTGTCCGCGAACTCCTTCTGGTACTCGGTGCGCGTGCTGTCCTCGCACACGAACAGATGGAGGATGCCGGTGGCGTCCGCGTTCACGACGACCTCGGCGATCGACGGACCTTCGTCCGGATTCTCCACGTGGATGTCCACGGTCTTGTCGAGCGACAGCAGCTCCCGCCGCCACCAGTTCGTCGCGATCGCGACGTTCTCGGCGTCGGAGCTCGCGTCGTCGTAGAAGCGCACGTCCGGATCGGCGAGGTCGGCCTGCTCCTCGAAGAGGACGTTCTGGATGCCCTCTTCGTCCGTGGTCAGATTGTCCGAGGGGCCGGAGCTGGAGTCGAAGCAACCCTGGAGAAGGACGGCGGTCGCGACCAGTCCTCCCGTGACGAGCATCGAGTGGCGGATCATGGCAACTCTCCCGCGTTGGTAGTGGCCTCATCGGCCGGGGTCGGACTCGGTGGGATCGCGTCCGGATCCCTTGCCCGACCCACTACGCAGGGCGCGTGCCATTCGACGGTCGATGCCTCAAGTCGTTGATTCCGGGGAGGATCCGGGGAGTCGGGGGACCGGACCGGGTCGCCTGCGATCCGGCGGTTGAACGTCCCGGTTCAGTTTCCTGAACCGGGCGGGACAGGGGCCCCGTCCTCGCTCGGCATCTCGTCCGGCGGGATCGGCTCCACCACCACGCGCGGACGATCCGAGGCCCCCGTGTCTTCCGGTGCCGCGGCTTCTCCCGAGGACTCCCGCTCGATCTCCAGCAGCGTGCGCGCGTGATCCTGCCACCCCGCCTCGAGCGCGCTCGTGGTCAGTCGCGTGTGGGCGTAGAGCGCGTCGCGGAACGTCTCGCCCGAGGCGAGGTCCTTCGCGATCGCTTCCACGGCGTCGATTCCGTAGAAGAACGCGAGGTGGTCGACCAGCGCGCGCGCGAGCAGGGGACCGTCCGGCGTGAGGAAGAGCTGCGGATCCAGCACGTTCTCGTAGGACGGGATCCCGCGGCGGGCGAGGATCGATTGGTACGCCGACTCGAGCTCGGGACTCGGCGGATAGACGCGCGCGTGAGCCAGGCCGTGAACCCACCAGCGCGGAGCGTCGCTCTGGTTCGGAGCGAGCTCCATGATCAGGGCCCAGCGCATGATCTCCCGCAGGCCGGTGGTGGACGGGACGGCGGCGCTCGTTCCCGGCATCTCGACGTAGAGGAGAGACTTGCCGCGAATCGACCCGACCACCTGCACGTGCAGGAACTCGCCGGTCGCGCGTTCGAGCGACGAGTGGTCCGGGAACGCGACGACCGTGATCGGTCGGGCCGTGAACCCGAGCTTCTCGGCCATGCCCTGCACGACGCCGGACGTGATCTTCGCGATCGTCTCGCCCTCCTGCTTCTTCGCCTGCGGAGGGCAGCGGAACGTGATCGGCTCGATGTCGTACGTCGAGTAGTCGGACGTGTCGACCGGCTCCGACGGCGTGAGACGCACGCCGCCGGCCGAGAGCGTGCCGATCGCCGCCGTCATGGCGAGCCAGGGCAGCGGACCGGCGATCCAGCGACGCCAGGCCACCACGCCCCACTCGCGCAGTCCCCACACGGTCCAGATCACGGCGAGAATCACGAACGGGTTCGTCAGCGCGAAGATCGCGTGCCAGCCCGGCGACAGGTCGTCGCTCAGGAAACTCAGGTTCAGCGGCGGATCGGGCAGGCGGGTGATCCACGCGAGCGCCGTCTTCGCGAGCAGACCGAGCGTGATCCACAGCGACGACCAGGCGACGAGCGAAGTGATGCACGAGTACGGGCGCGATCCGCCCACGAGACGGAGGAGGATCCAGGTGACCGCGCCGAGCAGGAACGTCAGCACGATCGGCAGGATCGACGACCCGACGACGAGCATCAGCTGGAAGCTGCTTCGCAGCTCCGACTCGGTCACCGTCGCCTGGGAGAGCATCGCGGGCGCGATCATCGGGAACGCGATGCGTCCGGCCACGGTGGTGTACACGAGCGCGGCCACGACGAGCGCGAACATCGGCAGAACGAACGTGGGCGCGCCGTCGAGCGCGGCGAACAGGGTGCGAGGTCGCACGAAGTCCGAGAGCCGGGGGCGCGCCGCGAGATGCGGCGCGGGCGTCAAGCCGGGACCTCCACCAGGGCCTTGGTCACGGGAGTCAGGATCTCGGGCGTGCCGTCCGTCACGAGGATGGTGTCCTCCACGCGGACGCCGCCCACGCCCGAGACGTACACGCCGGGCTCCACCGTCAGCACCATTCCCGGCTCCAGCACGAGTTCGGAGGCATCCGAGTAGCCGCCGCCGTCGTGGACGTCGAGGCCGATCGAGTGACCCAGCCCGTGGATGAAGCGCCCGGCGAATTCCGTCTCGTCGATGCGATGCGTGACGTGGCGGTGCACGTCGCGGGCGGGGGTGCCGGGACGCGACATCGCGACCGCCTCGACCTGGGCGTCGTGCACGACGTCGAACATGCGTCGCTGCTCCTTCGTCGCCCGACCGTAGAGGTACATGCGGGTGATGTCGGAGCAGTAGTGGTCGCGCTTCGCGCCGAAGTCCACGAGGACGAGATCCCCCGGTCGCAGGGGCACGTCGCCGGGACTGTAGTGCGGTTCGGATCCGTTCTTCCCGAAGCCCACGATCGTGGAGAACGCGTTCGAGCCGCCCCGATCCTGGATCGCGCGCGCGACGCCGGCGGAGACCTCCGCCTCGGTCACGCCCTCGCGCAGCATCGCCGGGATCTCGGCCGCCACCTCGCTCGTGATCGCGCAAGCGCGCCGGATGAGGTCGATCTCCTGCGCATCCTTGACGACGCGCGCGGCCGTCACCGCGGCGCTCACATCCCGGAAGTCCGCGTCCGGCGCGGCGGACTGCAGGGCGCGCACGCTCTCCCAGGTGATCGCCGGGGCGTTGAGGCCGATGCGGCGGAGCCCGCCGAGCAACGTCCCGAGGATCTGCTGGCGCGCCTCCCGGGTCTTGTACGGCAGGATCTCGCACTCCGACGCGGCCGCGGCGCTCTCCGCTTCCATCTCCGACACGACGAGCGCCGTGGCCTCGCCGGGGCGGATCACCGCGGCGCAACCGCCGTAGCCGCCGCTGGTCACGCCGGAGACGTACCGGAACGTGCTGTCGAACAGCGCCGACGTGCCGTTCATGAGGACGACGGCCTCCGGGCGATCCCCTTCGGGAATCGCCTCGAGAATCCTGCGCGCGCGGACCCGCATGCGAATCTCCAGGGTTGGGAGCCGGGGCGATCCGGGATCGGGCCCGGGTCGCGAGTCGGGGCGCGAAACCTTACCAAGGCCCCCCGCGGATCGGCAAGCCGGGGGCCTAGCGGGCGGCCTCGAACCGGCGACGCGTCTCGGCGAGCGTGTCCGCCCCGAACGTCTCCAGGAAGGCCGTGGCGAGCTCGAACGCCACGACGGCCTCGCCGATCACGCTCGCGGCGGGCAGGGCGCAGATGTCGCTCCGCTCGTAGGCGGCTTCCTCCGCGTCCCCGGTGCGGAGATCCACGGAGCGCAGCCGACGGCCGAGGGTCGAGATCGGCTTCTTGGCGGCGCGGACGATCAGTGTCTCGCCGTTCGTCATGCCGCCTTCGAGGCCCCCGGCGTGGTTCGAGGCGCGCCGGAAGCGGCCGCCTTCGCCGGGGAGGATCTCGTCGTGGGCCGCCGAGCCTCGCCGGCGGGCGACGTCGAACGCGTATCCGATCTCCACGCCCTTCACGGCCTGGATGCCCACGATGGCGGCGGCGAGGCGCGCGTCGAGGCGATCCTCGCGACGGAAACACGAGCCGAGCCCGATCGGCAGCCCCGTCGCGCGCACCTCGAAGACTCCCCCGAGCGTGTCGCCGTCGCGCCGCGCCGCGTCGACGGCGGCCTTCATCGCGTCCTCCGCGCGCGGGTCGGGGCAGTAGACGTCGCTCGCGTCACGTCGCGCCACGAGCTCCGCGAGCGCGAGGTCGGAATCCACCTCCCCCGCGACGTCGCCGAGCTCGGTCACGAAACCGGCGACCTCGATTCCGAACTCCGCGAGCAGCGCTGCCGCGAAGGCGCCCGCCGCCGTGCGCGCGGCGGTCTCCCGCGCGCTCGCCCGCTCGAGCACGGGACGGCAGTCGTCCGTATCCCACTTCACCGCGCCCGCGAGATCCGCGTGCCCCGGCCGGGGTCGGTGGAGCGGCGGGGCCTCGTCGATGCGATGGTCGCGGTTCGGGATGCGGAGCGCGAGCGGCGAACCGATCGTCCGGCCGCGCAACGTGCCGCTCAGGATCTCGATCTCGTCGCGTTCGATCTTCTGGCGTCCGCCGCGACCGTACCCGCCCTGTCGGCGGCGCAGCATGTCGTTCGCCCGCTCGAGGGGAACGTCGAGTCCGGACGGGAGACCTTCAATGAGCGTGACGAGACACGCTCCGTGGCTCTCTCCGGCGGTGGAGTAGGTGAGGCGAGGCATCAGGCGGGGCCGAGCGACTGCTCGCGCTCTCGGTCCGCCGCGCGCACCGCGTCGATGAACGCGCGGATGCGCTCCGCGTTCTTGAGGCCGGGCGAGTCCTCGACGCCGCTGGAAACGTCGACACCGAACGGGCGCACGGTGGCGATCGCATCCGCGACGTTCTCCGGCGTGAGGCCGCCGGCCAGGATCATTCGACCGAGCTCCGCGGCCCGCCGTGCGAGCGACCAGTCGAAGCGCTCGCCGGTGCCGCCGGCGACGGTCGCGGACCAGGAGTCGAGGAGGAACGTCGGCTCGGCACGCTCCCGAATCTCCTCGAGGACTTCCTCGCCGCGGGCGCGGAACGCCTTGAGCACCCGGGTCCCCGCCAGCTCGCGCACCATCGGTTCCTCGAAGCCGTGCAGCTGCACGCGATCGATCTCCGTGGCCGCGATCACGCCGGCGACCTTCGCGGGCGTTTCGTCCACGAAGACTCCGACCCGGAGCACGTGCGGCGGCAGATCGCGGACGATTGCCCGCACGAGCTCCTCGGAAACGCGACGCGGCGACTCGGCGAACACGAAGCCGAGCGCGTCGGCGCCGGCCTCCGCCGCCACCAGCGCGTCTTCGAGGCGGGTGATCCCGCAGATCTTGATCCACGTACGGCGGGACATGGGCTCTCCAGCTCGGGGGGCACAGCGTAGGGGGGCAGCGCTATCCCTGTCAAACTTCGGCACTTAGGGGCGAGGAGTTGATTCCGGGGCGTTCTCAACCCGCACGACCCGAATGCCGATGCCGAAGAAGGTCGCACCCGCACTGCGGGCCGGGTTCCGTTCTGTCGGAGAAACGCACCAAGAATGACCAGAGTTGCCCGCGTTCTGCTCGTCGAGCGCGAAGACGCCTTCCGCACCGCCCTCCGGACCCGGCTCGAACAGGCCGGGCACGAGGTGGCGTGCGCCCGTGATCCGGAGGAAGCCCGGGGACTCCTGAGTGAGGGCCTGGTGCCGGATGTCGTCGTGGCGGAGGTGCCGGGGGACGGCCTGCAGGCCATGCGGGAGCTCGCGCCGCTCGCGGCGCATCTGCGCATCGTGCGGGAGCGCGAGCCGTCGCTCTCGAAGACGCTCGAGGAAGCGCCCGCCGAGGGAGGACTCGCCGAGTGCTCGGCCGACCCCGGCGAGGTGCTCCGTCGCATCGAGGAAGTGCTGCTCGATCACTCGCGGATCGGCGCCGACGACACGGCCGAGCAGTGCCTCGACCTCGCGCGTCGACTCTCGAACTCGCTGCCGAACGTCGCGGCCACGGAGCAGCGGATCGAGCTCATCACCGAGGCGTTCGACACGTTCTTCGGCGTCGAGGGATCGTACGTCGTGCGGCGCGGGGAGAGCCCGGACAGCTGGATCGAGGCGAGTCGCGGACTCGGCTCCGAACTCGTGGCCCGGATCGGAGAGGAGATTCTCCGTCGTTCCGCCCACCGGGACATCCGTCCGTTCCTCGCGCGTCTCGACGCCGCGGGCGCCACGCACGACGTCGCCTGTGCCGCCGTGAGCGTGGGGGAAGAGGAGATCGATCTCGCGCTGGTCCTGCGCTCCGCGCCGAGCGATCCCGCCTTGCGCGAGTCGCTGATGAACCTCGTAGGGGCGGCGCTGCGCGCGGCGATCCGGGTTTCCGAGCTCGAACGGGCGCGTTCGCTCGTGGAGGCCCACCAGGAGAGCTTCCGCTCGCTGCTGCAGATGTCGCGCGAGCTGTCCGAGGTCGGAGGTCAGCGGGCCCTCGCGGAACGGATTCTCGCGGTCCTGCACCGCGAGCTCGGCATTCCGCGCGCCGCGCTGTTCGCGCCGCGCGAGAATCAAGGCATGCTCGATCTCGTCGCGTCCACGGGCTTCCCCCGAGTGGCGCTCGAGCGGATCGGACTCTCCGGATTCCACGGAGTCGGTCACGACTGTCTCGTTGCGAACGAGCTCGTGCGACTGTCGGACGTCGACACGGAGGGAGTGGCGGCTCGCGAGCTGTCGATCCTGTTCAAGGCCGGGCTCAAGTGGTCGATCGCGCTCTCGCACGACGGCCGCGCGCTCGGTCTCCTGTTCTTCGGCTCGCGCGAGGACCACTCCGGGTTCCCGGAGGGCGATCGCCAGGTGCTCTACGCGCTGCGCGAGGCCACCGTCGTGGCGTTGCGGAACCTGCAGCGCATGGAAGAGCTGCGCTCGCTCGCGCTGCGTTCCCTGCGCGGACTCGTCGCCGCGACGGAGCTGCGGTACCCGGTCGACCGCGGGCACGCGGAACGGGTCACGCGGGACGCGGTGGTCGCCGGTCGCGCGCTCGGGCTCTCGGCGGTGGAACTGCGCGACCTCGCGTACGGCGCGATGCTGCACGACGTGGGCAAGCTCGCGCTCGGAGACGAAGAAGGATCGCGGCAGAGACTGCATCCCGTGGCCGGCTCCCGGATCCTCGCGGGGGCGAACCCGGGAGCCGTGGTCGTGCAGATCGTGGAGCAGCATCACGAACGCGTCGACGGACTCGGCCATCCGTACGGATTGCGGGGTGACGGCATTCATCGCCTCGCGCGCCTCGTCAGCGTGGCCGATGCGTTCGATCACATGATTCACCGACAGGGCCTGGAACGGGATCAGGCGCTGGAGCGGCTGGAGCGCGGAGCCGGTCTCGTGTGGGATCCGGGAATGGTCGCGTTGTTCAGTGCCGAGGTCGGCCGGAATCCGTCCGAGTCGAGTTCGGACGAGAACTGGCTGGAAGAACTGATCGGAGCGTACTGAGTCGCGGAAACGCGCACTCGCGCTTCGTCCGGGAGGCGGTCATGGCGCACGTGCTCGTCGTCGAGGACGTGAAGTTCATCTCGAGAATGCTCGCCGAGATCCTGCGCAAGGCGGGACACGACGTGGAGGTCGCCGTTGACGGGCGCGAGGCGATCGGCAAGATCGCGGCGCGTCGTCCCGACCTCGTGCTCCTCGACGTGTCGATGCCGGAAGTGGACGGGCTCGAGGTCGCCGCCACCCTGAAGCAGGATCCCGACACGTCCGCACTGCCGGTCATCATGGTCACGGCCCGGACCGACGAGGCCACCCGCACCGAGGCCAAGAAGCTCGGCGTGGCCGGTTTCGTGCGGAAGCCGTTCGAGACGGCGACACTTCTTCGTGAGGTCTCCGACGCGCTCGATCAGGCGCCGCCGCCCCCGGAGGACTCGATCGGACCGTCCCCGAGCGTGTCCGCGTCGCCGAACGTCGTGTCGGCGCCGGCGCAGCCGGTGCCTCGCGCCGAAGAGGAGCCCACGCCGTCGCCCGGCGGACGCCGGCTGATTCCCGGCGTGGACATCGTGGAGCATCCCAAGGCGCTCGTGGTGCGTCTGGAGATCGACCGGATCGCCGACGAGCTCTTCGTGAGCCTGGAACCGGAGCTCGCGAAGTCGGCGCGGGGCGTCCTCGTGGACTGGCGGGCTCCGTCCGTCGTCGGCGAGCACGAAGTCCGGTCGTTCGGGGAACTCGCGGCCAAGCTGGCCACGGAGAACCGCGCGCTCCGCGTGGCGAACGCGCCGGAGGAAGTGGTGCGCGCGTTCGAGGCGGGCGGCCAGGCCGCGCTGCTGCTCCGGACCGGCCGCGCGGGTTGATCCCGGGGCCGGCCCGCGAGAATCAGAACAGCTTCTTCTTGATCGTGACGGACTCGATCTTGTCCTCGGCGAGGATCGAGTCGACGATTTCCTGACCCTTCGTGACCTTGCCGAACACCGTGTAGCGACCGTCGAGGTGCGGCTGGGCGGAGTGCGTGATGAAGAACTGCGATCCGCCGGTGTCCTTGCCGGCGTGTGCCATCCCCACCGTGCCGCGCTCGTAGGGAACGCGACTGTACTCGCAGCGGATCTCGTAGCCGGGATTGCCCCAGCCGTTCCCGATCGGGCATCCGCCCTGGATCACGAAGTCGGGCACCACGCGGTGGAACTGCAGACCGTCGTAGAAGCCCTTCTCCGCGAGCTGCACGAAGTTCTGCACGGTCCGGGGCGCGACCTGATTCAGGAGCTCGATCTCGATCTCGCCCTTCTCCGTCGCGAGCACCGCCGTGTACCGCCCGGGGCGCGCCTTCAGATAGCTCTCGTCGAGCGGAACCGGATCGCCCGGCAAAGGGCCGGGGGGCGCGATCGCGGGCCGCGGCTGCCCGAGCTTCTCGAGGGATCGCGCCGCGGCGTCGCGAACGCGCCACTCGGGGTCGTTCGCGAGATCGTTCAGCACCCGCACCGCGTCCGCGTTGTCCGGGAAATTGCCGAGACCCTCGGCGATCTCAAGACGGATGTCGGGCTCGGTGGCCGCATCGGGATCCTTCTCCAGCACCTCGCCGAAGATCCGCGGCGTGTTCGCCCGGTGGTCCTTGGCCTCGGTCGTATCGCTCGGCGTCATCTCGGACAGGCCGTGGATGGCGGCGGCGGTCACGAGCGGATGGATCGTGCTCAACGCCGTGAGCAGGTTCTTGCGCTTCCAAGCGGAATCGAACGCACCGGAGTGGTACGCCGCCGCGATCTTCTCGGTGATCGGCGCCTCCGGATTGAGCAGACGGCCGGCCATGTAGAAGGAGACGGCACCTCGCCACTGGAACAGCGGCAGTCCGTCCGGCATGCGACGCGACGCGTCGGCAAAACTCTCGTACGCGGCGCCCACGACGTACTGGCTGGAATCGCCGCACGCCGTGAAGTGTTCGGCAAGCGACGTCTTCCGCTCCTCCTGGCCGACCGCGAGCACCTTCATCGTGGCGGCGCGCACCTGCGGCTCGGGATCGGACACGAGGGGGAACAGGACGTCGTCTTTCTTGTAGTGGTACGGCACCGTCTCGAGGCCGCTCGCGGCGGCCGCGCGCACGAGGGCGTTGTCGTCCTTCGCGAGGATGGCGAGTCCGGCCAGCGCCTCGATCTGCTCCGTCGCGCCGAGCGCCGCCGCGAGCTGCACGCGCACGCGCCAGTCGGGGTCGCGCGCGAGCAGCGCGAGCTTCTCGGCCGTCTCCGGCGATTTCAGACCGACTCGCGCCAGGGCGCCGAGCGCGGCGTGTCGCACTTCCGTGTCGGAGTCGTTCGTGAGCGCGAACAGGCGCTCCGCGAGTTCGTGTCCGCGAAGGCGGCCGGCGGCCCACGCCGCCGCGGTACGCACCGTGGCATCCGGATCCGAGAGGAGCGGCGCGAGGTTCCCGGCGGCCACGCTGTCCGCGGTCGAGGCCAGGGCGAGCGCGGATTGCCGCCTCACTTCCGCCGACGGATCCGCGAGAAACGGCAGAACGGACTCGGCCGAAGAGTCCCCGCTCAACCGACCGAGCGAACGGATCGCCTGCGATCGTTCCTCCACCGAAGCGTTCGACGCGGCCACGCGTCGCAACGCGTCGCGTCCGTCTTCCGATCCGATCAGCCCGAGCGCGAACAGTGTCTCGAGCCGCACCTCGGCGTCGGAGTCCTCGAGCGCCGCGACGAGCGCCGGCACGGCCGACTCGTATCCGTTGCGGCCGAGGGCCAGGGCCGCCGCCGCGCGCGTTTCGGGTTGATCATCGCGAAGCAGTTGCTCGAGTCGCCCGTCTCCGTTCGAGCGACGGTCCTCGAGGTTCGAGATCTCGATCAGCACGCCGGTGTCCCGACGCGCGGCGGCCTCCGGGGCAGGCGCGAGAACGAGAGCGGCCAGCGCGAACGGCGCGAGCCGGGACGGGTGTGTCGAAAACGAGAACATCGCTACTCCGGTCGATCGAAGGGCAGGGTCTTTGGGCGAAATCAGATGGAATCCGAATCCTCGGCGGCGCCTTCGTCCAGCAGCTCCTTCACGTCGCGCTCGAACACCTGAGGCGGCTGCAAGCCGACGTAGCGCTTGCGGATCCGTCCCTCGCGGTCGACCAGGAACGCGGTCGGGATGCTGCGGATGCCGCCGTAGAGCTGCACCGTCTTCGCGTCCGCCATCACGAGACGGTAGTTCATTTCGGTCTTCTGCGTGAACGCGCGCACCAGGTCGGCGCCACTCGTGTTCGAGTTGCCGCGATCGACCGAGATGCCCACGATCTCGAGTCCGCTGTCTCCGTGCTCCGCGACGAGCGAGTTGAGGTGAGGAATGCCCTTGCGGCACGGGCCGCACCACGTCGCCCAGAAGTCGAGCAGCACGACCTTGCCGCGCAGCTCGGAGAGCTTCAGCGTGCCGCCGCCGAGGTCGGCGAGCTCGAAGTCGGGCGCCATCTGGAAGTCGCGGGCCGCATCGACGGTCGACGCGTTCGGCGCCGGCTTCGCGGCGGGCTGCTCGGATGCGGCCGTGCCCTCGGCGCTCGCCGATCGCGTGTCCCCGCGATCACAGCTCGCGCTGCCGGACAGGCCGACGGCGATGACCCAACCGATGAGGAGGGGCAGTACGGAAAGACGCTTCATGGGTTTCTCCCGTGATTCGAGGGAACGGCTTCGGTCGCCGAGCCGGATGCGGCCGAGCGCCGGACCAGGAGCGGCAGGATTCGGAGGACTTCCACGATCTCGGACTCCCGTGTCGTTCGTCCGAGCGAAAAACGAAGCGAGGCGCCGGCCAGCTCGCGCGTGCGGCCCATGGCCAGCAGCACGTGCGACGGATCGGAGGCACCCGCGTTGCAGGCCGCGCCCGTGGAGACCGCGACTCCTTCCAGGTCCAGGGCGATCATCAGCGACTCGCCGTCTCGGCCCGGGAACGAGACGTTGCTCGTGTTCGGCAGCCGGGGCGCGTCGAGTCCGTTGATCACCGCCTCCGGGAACGCCTCGCGGATCCCGGCCTCGAGCCGGTCCCGCAGCGCCGCGAGGCGGCTTCCCTCGGTCGAGAGCTCCTCGTGCGCCAGTTCCGCCGCCTTCCCGAACCCCACGATTCCGGGAAGGTTCTCGGTGCCGGGCCGGACCTGACGCTCCTGTCCGCCGCCGGTCTGGAGCGGGGTCAGGCGGATGTCCGGCGAGACCACGAGGGCGCCGCAGCCCTTCGGGCCGCCGAGCTTGTGGGCCGAGATCGACAGCAGATCGACCGGGAGCGAGGCGAGATCCAGCGGGATCTTCCCGAAGGCCTGGACCCCGTCGGAGTGAAACGGCACGCCGTGCTCGCGGCAAATGCCGCCGAGGTTCGCGAGATCCGCGAGTACACCCGTTTCGTTGTTCGCGGCCATGATCGAGACGAGCGCCGTTTCGGGCCGCAGGGCCTCGCGCAGCGTATCGGCCTCGATCCGACCGTCCGACTCGACCGGGAGGATCGTGAGCTCGACGCCGCCGGTCGTCGCGAGGTGCTCGGCCGTGTGGAGGACCGCCTCGTGCTCGGTCGCGCCCACGATCAGATGGCGACCGCCCCCGGCGCCGAGCACGCCGCGGAGGGCGAGGTTGTCCGCCTCGGTACCCCCGGAGGTGAAGCAAACGCGGTTCGGTGAAACTCCGAGCGCCGCCGCGACCCGCTCGCGGGCCCGCTCGCGCGACCGGCGGGCCTCCTGGCCCCAGGCGTGCCGGCTCGACGGGTTCCCGGGCTGCCCCGCCAGCGACCCGGCCATCGCGTCCACCACCTCGGGGCGAACGGGCGTGGTCGCGTTGTGATCGAGGTAGATGCCCAATCGGAGTCCTCTCGCGGGGGCGTCGTCGCGCGGTCGTGATTC
Organism: Gemmatimonadota bacterium; assembly: GCA_020431545.1. GTDB lineage: Bacteria > ARS69 > ARS69 > ARS69 > ARS69 > JAGQIB01. The sequence goes on along the minus strand of JAGQIB010000055.1, from coordinate 7,926 downwards.
TGGGATGCGGCCCGGACCGGGAAGGGTGCCAGAGCGCGCCCCTGGAGTCCAGAGGGGCATTCCGGCCCCGGCGGGCCGGCGCCGGTGGCCGGACGAGGGCCGCCGATCGCCCGTTTTCGTCGGTTCTGATCGATCCCGAGAAATTCTTTTCCTTTCCTCGGGGGATGTTGTAGGATTTCTGCTGGGCGTGTTCCGCTCGCCACCTAGCGCTGGGGCAAGACTTTGAACAGCTCTGCGGTCACTGCGGCCCTCGAGTTCCTCGCCAAGACGGACGTCCCGCCGGTGCGCCTGCACGCGGCCCGCACCCTGGGCAGCCCCCGGCGGTTCGGGACCATCAAGCTGCTGAGGGAGGAAGCCGCGCGGGACATGTTCGCCCGCGACGTGCGGGAGCTGTTCCTGCTGCCGTACGCCGAGGCCTGGAAGACGGATCGCCTGCGTGGACCGGCCGCGGCGATCCTCGGGCCCGTGCTTTCCGGGAACGGTTCCGTGGCACTCGACGCGTTGATCGCGCGAGGTTGCCTCGAGCCGTCGCCGGCCGTGGACATCCTGCTCGACGGGATGCTGGAGCGGGCCCATCCCCGGGGCTACTTCTACGAGCCGCACGAGCGCACCGCCGCGGAGACCGCGGCCGGGCGTCCGTCCGAGCTCGATTTCCTCGCCGTGACGGCGGTCTACCTGCGCTATCTCGTCGTGTTCGGACGCGGGCGTGACTCGCGCGTGCGCGACGGCTTCGACTGGCTCGTGAACCACCAGGAATCCGACGGTGCCTGGCGGCACCACGCGCCGCGGCACGGACTGGAGAGCTACCTCCTCACGCGACGGGTGGCGGAGGCGTTCGCGACCCTGCCCGCGACCGCGCTCAAGCGCTGGGGCGGCGCGCGACGTCGACTGGCCGGGGCGTGGTCGGCCCGGATTCTCGCGAACTGCGACGATCCGGACGCGGTGCTGCCGCACCTGAACGTCGCGCCGGACCCGCGCGCGCGGCGACGGAGCGGCGCGCAGCTCGAGCTGCCCGCGTCGCTGACGGATCGCGTGTTGTACTTCGCGCTCGAGGATCTCGCGCTCGCGCTGGAGATCGGGGCCTCTCCGAAGCAGGACCATCTCGCCGTCTGGATCGAGTGGCTGCGGGACTCGCAGCTCACCGACGGCTCGTGGCGACTCGGCAATCCGTCGCTCCGGGAGCGTCTGCTCCTTTCCGATCCGAACGGCCGTCTGCGCGCCGAGGCGCTCTATCTCACGGACGAGTGGATCACGTTGCGAGCCGCGCAGGTGATGCGAGCCGTCCAGCCTCGTTCGCGCGTGCGCGCTGCCGTCCCCGTCGAATAGACTGCGGCGGTGACGTCGCCCACCTTTTCGATCGCGGCCGCGTTCGTGGTGCTCGGTGTGGCCGGCTACGCCACGCTGGAGGCGCCGACCGCAGCCTATCCGCGGCTGATGGCCTACGTGGCGCTCGCCTCCGTCGGCTGGTTGCTGGCGCGGCACGCGGCGCGTTCCCGGCCCGAGCGCGCCGCACCGCTGGGGCTGATCCTGGGGCTCGCGCTGGCCGCCCGCTTGCTCGTCGTGGTCCCGTACGAGCCCCTCTCGGACGATCTGTACCGTTATCTCTGGGACGGCCGCGTGGCGAACGCCGGCATCGATCCCTTCGCGCACCCGCCGACGAGCCCCGAACTCGCGGACCTGCGCGACGACGAGATCTGGCCGCGGGTGAACCACCCGGACGTGCCCACGATCTATCCCGCAGTTGCGCAGCTCGCATTCCGATTGCTCGACGCGGCCGGCGGCGACCCTCGTTCGCCGCGCGTCCTCGCGGCGTTCGCGGACTTCGCCACGGTGGTCCTCCTCGTCGGCCTGCTCCGTCGTCGCGGCCGACCCGGAGGTCTGGCCGTCGTCGCGGCCTGGTGCCCGCTCGCGATTCTCGAGACCGGGGGCGGCGGCCACGTCGACGCGCTCGGCGTGTTCCTGCTCGTGGCGTCGCTCGCGCTCGAGGGCGGAACGCGCGCACGCGCCCTCGCGGCCGGAATCCTCCTCGGCGCCTCGATCCTCGTGAAGCCCGTCGCGGTGTTTCTGCTGCCGGCGCTCGCGCTCGCCCGGCCGCGCGGCGAGCGCCTGCCGTGGGTGATCGGCGGCCTGATCGCGCTCGCTCTCGTCTTCCTGCACGCCGACGCCGGCGCGAAGATGTTCACGGGCTTCCGGACTTACGCGGAGAACTGGCGCTTTCACGATCTCGTCTACGGTCCGCTCGTGCGGCTCGGCCTCGGCCCGCGCGGCGCGCGCCTGGTTCTCGCCGCCGCGCTCGGAATCGCGTCGATCGTCGTGCCGCTGCGAGTCCGCGATCCCCTCGCCGCCGGCGGGATCGTCGTCGCGATGCTGCTCGCCCTCTCGCCGACGGTGCATCCGTGGTACGCGCTGTGGCTGGTGCCGTTCGTGCCGTTCCTGCCGCGGGCGCTCGAGCTCGGCGCCACGACGTTCCTGCTGTTCCTGCCGGTCGTCTACGCGTCGGCGTGGACGCTGCTTCGCACGGGAGAATGGACGGAGCCGCTCTGGAGCCGAGTGCTGGGCTGGGCGCCCGCGTTGCTGGTCACCGCGTGGGCGGCGTGGCGGCAGGCGTCGGCGTCGCGGCGAGCTGGGAGCGGATGAGCTCGATGAGCGCGCCGCGTCGGACCGGTTTCGTGGCGAAGGCGTCGAAGCCGGCCTGCAGGCTCTTCTGACGGTCGGTCTCCATCGCGTTGCCGGTCAGCGCCACGATCGGCCGGCGGAAGCCCGCCGCGCGCAGCTCTTCCGTCGCGCCCCAGCCGTCGAGCTCCGGCATCTCGAGGTCCATCAGCACGAGGTCCACCGGCGGCGCGCCGTCGCTCTCGCGCAGCGCCGCGTGGACGGCCTCGCGCCCGTTCTCCACGGCGAGGACCTGTGCCCCCAGACGCTCGAGCATCCGCGTGATGAGCCGGCGGTTCACCGCGTTGTCCTCGGCCAGCAGCAGACGACACGGCGGGAGCGGATCGATCTCGCCCGGGGTCTCCCGGATCAGCTTCACGCGGGCCGCCTCGTGGGGATCGAGGAAACGGACTCCCGCGAGCGGGCCCGTCGAGAACGTCGCGCGGAACTCGGAACCCTTGCCCGGCTCGCTCGCCACGGAGATCTCGCCGCCCATCATGCGGGCGAGTCGATCGCAGATCGTGAGCCCGAGTCCCGTGCCGCCGAAGCGTCGGGTGGTGGACGTGTCCGCCTGCGAGAACGCCTCGAAGATGCGCGCGATCTGCGACTCGTCCATGCCGATGCCCGTGTCGCGCACGGAGAGCTCGAGGCGATCGGGCTCCTCTTCGGCCCCGGGCGGCAGGTGGCGAAGGCCGATCACGATCTCGCCCTCCGCCGTGAACTTGATCGCGTTGCCCACCAGGTTCACCGCGATCTGGCGCACCCGCGTGGGATCCGCGTGGACGGTCTCGGGGATCGGGCCGCGAAACTCCGCGCGCAGCTCGACGCCGCGGGCCCGCGCCCGCGTTTCCAGCGAGTTGCGCACGTCCGTCACGAGCCGGGCGGGAGAGAAGGGCATCTTCTCGAGATCGAGCCGACCGGCCTCGATCTTCGAAAGGTCGAGAATGTCGCTCACGATCTGCAGCAGGAACTCGCCGCTGCGGTGAATCGTCCGCAGCGCGTCCTCGCGATCGTTCGGCGCGAGCTCGTCGCGCAGCAGTTCCTCGGTGTGACCGAGGATCGCGGTCAGCGGCGTGC
>JAGQIB010000055.1:0-4192 GCA_020431545.1 Gemmatimonadota bacterium | reverse complement strand
CGTGGCTCATGTTCGCGAGGAACGTCGTCTTGGATCGATTCGCCGCCTCCACGCGCTCCATCGCGACCTCGATCTGCCGCAGAGCCAGCGACTCGCGCTCCAGCATGCCCGAGAGCTGGACCGCCTGGCTCTCCAGCTTGCGTTCGGCGTGACGGCGCAGGGCGCGAGCCTCCGCGTCGGCGATGGCGGCGGCGAGGCGCCGGCTGGAGACACGACGTTTCAGAAGGAAGTCGTCGGCGCCCGCGCGAAGCAGTCGCACGGCGGCGTCCGTGTCCTCGCGAGCGGAGAGAACGAGCACGGGGCGGAGAAAGCCCCGCTCCCGCAGATCCGAGATGGCTTCCTCGATCGCGTCGATCTCGTGATCCGCGGAAGCAAGCACGAGGTGAACGTCCTCGGACTCCGCGAGGGTCACGGCGTCGGACGCCTCCGTGGCGTGGAACAGCTCGAACGCGAAGCCGGGGATCTCTTCGAGATACCTCCGGAGGACGGCGTTCTCGGCCGTGTTGACTTCGATCGAGAGAATCTTCTTGGCCACGTTGCGTCCACCCGATGCGAGAACTCGTGCCTCGTCTCCCGGATCGGTCGCGGCGCGCGGATGCTGAATCCCGAAATCCTGTTGTAAGGCGGAGTTAATCGAGCGAGCAACGGTCGCGCCGCGGTGTATCGGAGAGCTTCGTCGTGCTAGCGCGAAGTACGGCTCGCCGCCGCGCGGAAGATCGTGCCGAGGATCTTGTGGGACGCGCGGAGCGTGCCCGAGATGGTGCCGGTGATCTTGGACTTCCCGACGCGCCGCCGGTACGAGACGGGGACTTCCGCGCATCGCAGTCCGCGCTGCGCGGCCTTCACCTGCATCTCCACCGTCCAGCCGAAGTCCCGATCCGCCATCGCGAGATCGCGCAGTCGATCGGCCCGGATCGCGCGGAAAGGCCCGAGGTCCGTGAACCGGACGCCCCAGAACCAGCGAATCAATCGGGTCGCGAGCCAGTTCCCGAACAGCGCCTGCGGCAGCAGCGCGCCCGGCTCGCGCGGCCCGATCATGCGACTGCCGATCACGAGGTCGGCGCGATCCTCGAGGATCGGAGCGAGCAGGAGCGGGAGCTCGCTCGGATCGTCGGAGAAGTCCGCATCCACGAACGCGACGACGTCCGGATCGTCGACGGACGCGATTCCGGTGAGGCACGCGCTGCCGTAGCCGCGACGATCCTCGCGGAGCACGCGCGCGCCGCGTTCGCGCGCCACGTCGCCGGTACGGTCCGTGGAACCGTTGTCGACCACGATGATCTCGTGGATCAGCGGGCGCGGGAGCGCATCCAGGACCAGCGGGAGGCTGCTCTCCTCGTTCAGCGCGGGGATGACGAGGGAGACGCGCGCGGGGTCACGCATCGGTACGCGGCGCGCCGAGGCTGGCCGACGCGCGGCGTGGAAGCTCCAGGGACAGCAGTCCGACGTAGAGGTATCCGAACAGGAACAGCACCACGAACGGCGCCGCCCCGAAGAGTCCGTTCTTCAACGTGAACACGAGCACTCCGAGGAAGTACAGGCCGAGCAGGATCTCGAAGAGCGTGGTGCCGCTGCCGAGGCCGCGGTAGGCCTTGTCGCGCCAGGTGCCGCGCGCGCCGTCGATCGCGTACTTCGGCGTGCGATGGAACGGGGACTCCACTCCGAACAGCCCCTCGAGGATCGCACGCGTATTGTTCACCGAGAGGCCGATCGCCACCGACATCACCGCCGGGAGATACCCGACCTGACGACGCCAGTCGCGGCGGACCTCCGCCACGGCGGCGCCGTAGAAGACGAACACGGAGATCGTGGCGAGGCTGAACAGCAGGGTCTCCACCGGCCACGTCGTGAACCAGCCGGACGCGAAGCGCACGAGGACGGCCGGATAGACAAAGATGGAGAGCGCCAGCACGAAAAGATACGCGACGTTCTGGGTGAGGTGCACGGAGCACTCGATCTTGTCGAACGTCGACAGCGAGGAACGCCAGATCCGCGGCAGGATCTTCTTGGCCACCTGCACGGATCCCTTCACCCACCGGAACTGCTGTCCCTTGTACGCCCGCATGTCCACCGGGAGCTCGGACGGACACGTCACGTCGCGGAGATAGACGAAACGCCAGCCGGCGAGCTGGGCACGGTACGAGAGGTCCAGATCTTCCGTGAGCGTGTCGTGCTGCCAGCCGCCGGCCTCCTCGATGCAGCGTCGTCGCCACATGCCGGCGGTGCCGTTGAAGTTCCAGAAGAGGCCGTTCTTGGAGCGTGCCTCGTGTTCGAGCACGAAGTGGCCGTCCAGGGAGATCGCCTGGATCCTCGCGAGCATCGAGAAGTCGGCGTTCAGGTGGTCCCAGCGCACCTGCACCATGCCGACTCCCGGATCCGAGAAGTACGGCACCATCCGGCGGAGCAGGTCGCGTCGCGGAACGAAGTCCGCGTCGAAGATCAGGACGAGCTCGCCCTTCGCGTCGCGCAGTCCGTGCGCGAGCGCGCCGGCCTTGTATCCCGTGCGATCGCCCCGCCGCACGTGGCGAATGTCGAGGCCGGTCGCCGCGAGCCGCGCGACCTCGGCGGCCGCCACCCCCACCGTCGCGTCGTTCGAGTCGTCCAGCACCTGGATCTCGAGCTTCTCGCGGGGATAGTCGATGTCCGCGGCCGCCCGGATCAGGCGCTCCACGACGTAGCGCTCGTTGTACACGGGCAACTGGATGGTCACGTGCGGAAGCTCGGCGGGCTCCCGGTGCGCGAACTCGCGGCGGCGTCCCCGGCGCGCGAGCACGAGGAGCCAGATCCGGCGCAGCCCCAGGAGACCGAACACCGACCACAGCGCGAAGTACACGGTGATCAGGGCGTCCTGGGATGGCGTGAGTGCGTGTTCGACGCCCAAATCCGTGCTCCGGGTGCGGCCGCCCGAGGGGCCGAGGGACGGCGCCAAGCGCCGCGGCGGGTCTGTCCGGGGAACGACCGGGACGGCGGGACCTTAGGGGCCCGCGGCGGTTCCCGTCAAGAAACGCGAGAGGCCCGTCCCGCGTGACTTCCGCGCCGCCTGGGGGTCGGACGGAGGGTCGGGTTGACCGAGGCCCGGGGGCTCGGTAGCCTGCCTCCGCCCACCGTGAATCCCATTCGACCGATCCCTCATCCGACAAGGCGGAACATGAACCGAGCCGAGGACGTGGATCTCGTCCGGCGAGCCCGGGATGGCGACGAAGCGGCCTTTTCGGATCTCGTGGAGCGCCATCAGGGGCGGGTGTACAACCACGCGCTCCGCATGATGGGCAACGTCCAGGACGCGGAGGAAGTCCTCCAGGACACGTTCGTGCAGGCCTACCGGAATCTGGCCAAGTTCGAGGAGCGCTCGCGTTTCTCGACCTGGATCTACCGGATCGCCACGAACGAGGCGTTGATGCGCCTCCGGAAGGCGAGCCGAAAGGCCGAGACCTCGTTCGAGGATCTCGCGCATCCGGATGGCGAGGCCTGGCACGAGGCTCTCCACGACTTCACGTCCGCGCTGGACGACGTGCAGTCGACGGAGATCCGGGAGGCCCTGGAGAAGGCGCTCGTGGAACTGCCGGAGGAGTACCGCATCGTGTTCACGCTGCGCGACATCGACGGATTCACGAACGCCGAGGTGGCCGACATCCTGGAGATCTCGGTCGCGGCCGTGAAGTCGAGGTTGCACCGGAGTCGTCTGTTCCTGCGTGACCGCCTGGCGCAGTTCCACGAGGAGACGCGTACCCGCACTCCGCAGCCGAGGAAGGGCGACGCATGAGCGAGAACTGCCCGCGTCAGGTCTGCGAACGGGTCAGGCAGCTGCTCTCGGAACTGCTCGACGACGAGCTGCGCGGCGTCGTGCTCGAGGAAGTTCGCACGCACCTCCGGGATTGCCCGGACTGCGTGCTCGAGGTGGACAGCGTGAAGAAGACGATCCGTCTCTACCGTCAGTGCTCCTGCCAGGACGTGCCGGTGGACATCCGGATCCGGTTGCAGGACGTGATTCGCCGCGCGAGGGAACAGGGCTAGCGCGCGGAAGAGTGTGGAAGCCCGTTGGAAGGGGAACCGGGACCGTGGGTTCCGGGGAAGGAAGAAAGGGAGCAGCGATGAGCAACGCAATGGCAGTGACGGACGGCAATTTCCAGAACGAGGTTCTCGGTTCGAACGTCCCCGTGGTCGTCGACTTCTGGGCGGAGTGGTGCGGCCC
>JAGQIB010000002.1 GCA_020431545.1 Gemmatimonadota bacterium | reverse complement strand
CATCGCGGACGACGCGACGGACAAGTCGGACACGGGGGAGGAGATCCCGCTGCAGTGGGAGACGGTCCAGGCGCTGCTCGATCGCTACTCCGTCCGCGACGCGGCGGGTCGTTACCGCCTCCTCACGAGCCGCTTCCTCCCCGGGCGCCCCGTGGGCGGATGGTCGTATCGCGGCACCCGCGACGATGACCCGAACGACACGATTCCCCACCAGGATCGACGTTCGCTGCGCGCGCTCCGCGTGTTCGGCGCGTGGCTGAATCACGTCGACCTCAAGGTCGACAACTCGCTCGACCTGTACACGGAAGAGAACGGCCGCCGCTTCCTGCGTCACTACCTCGTGGACTTCGACGGATGTCTCGGCGGCTACAAGGCCGCGCGTCACGAGCCGCGCATCGGCTTCGCATACGACGTCGACCTGAAGGAAGTCGTCACGGGACTCCCCACGTTCGGCCTCCTGGTGCGCCCGTACGAGGACCTGCCGCGCGGGAAGAGCCCGCTCGTGGGTCAGTTCGGGTCGCAGGCCTACGATCCGGCGAAATGGAAGGCGAACTACCTGAACGACATTCTCTTCGCCTGTCGCCCCGCCGACGCGTACTGGGCCGGACGCCAGATGACGCGGCTCGGCCCCGAGCACGTGCGGGCCGCGGTGACGGCCGCGCGCTACGGCGATCCCGCCGCGGACGCGATCCTCGCGCAGGTGCTCGTGGATCGCTGGGAGAAGACCGTGGACTGGGCGCTGCGGCAGGTGACGCCCGCGCAGTCGCTCGAGCGAATCACGCCGCGCGCGGGCGGCTTCCGGATCGAGGCGACGGACGCGCTCGTGGATGCGCATCGCCCGTCGGACCTCGAGTATCGAGTCGAGATTCGTGGGGCGGACGGAAGGTCCGTCGTGGCGTCCTCGTCGACGGCGCCCGGCGACCCTGCGTTCGACGTGCCGGCGAGCGCGACGGACGGCCGCGACTACCTCGTGGTCCGCTGGATCGCGGAGACCGGGGACGGCCGCGCACTGCCGCCCACCGACGCGCACTACCTCCGCGCGGCGGACGGCTGGAAGCTCGTCGGGATTCTGCGGGACGGCGAGTAGCGCTAGCGGAGCCGGACCGGTTCGGTGTGGCGCGGGGCGGATGCATCGTCGTCCTCGTCGTCGGTCGCCCGGCGGATCTCCAGCTCGATCGCGGCTTCCTCGTCCTCGTCCACGAAGTGGACCTCCATCATCAGGCCGCCGTCCGGTTCCACGGTGAACGCCGCGAACTGGTTCGCCTCATCCTCCTTCCGCATCGCGTCCTCCTGCGTGACGCTCCAGCGCGCGAGATCCCGCCATCCCCATTCGCCGAGCTTCTCGGCCTCTTCGCCGCGGATGTCCCGGGCGCGACGTCGCCCCGCGCCGAAGCCGAACGCGGATCCGCGCGGGCGCCCGGACAGGTTGACGACGTGCATCGTGCGCCCGTCGTCCCGCGTGAGGACGAAGCGCTCGTACGTGTGCGTGTGGCCGGTGAGGATCACGTGCACGCCGCCGTCGGCGAGGAAGTCCGGAAACGACGTGCCCCGCACGCGCAGGTTCCACAGCGAGGCCGCGGCGTCGCGGTGCTTCTGCGAGGACTGCACGAACGGGTGGTGAAGGACCGCGAACACCAGCGGACGGGGATGCGCGCGCAGGTTCTCCAGCTCCCCGGCGAGCCATTCGATCTGCGCGGCGGCGCGCGTCCCGGGGGCGATCTCCGGCGGGCACTCGCCGCGTTCTCCGTCGTCGCCGTACACGAGATCGTTCGTGTCCAGGAAGAGGAACGTCGCCGGGCCGAGATCCTTGCGGTAGTAGAGGCGATCGGGCGAAAGAACGGGGTCGACCGTGCTCAGGAACGTCGCGGCGTTCGCGCGGGCCTGCGCGTCGTTGTCGTGGACCTCGTGGTTGCCCACGCCGACGAGATAGGGGCGGTCCGGCACGATCGCGAGGATCTCGTTCGCGAGGCGCGCGAACTGATCCGTGTGCCGTCCGTCGTTCACGATGTCGCCGGTGTCCAGCAGGAAGTCGATCCG
>JAGQIB010000054.1:15167-25676 GCA_020431545.1 Gemmatimonadota bacterium | reverse complement strand
CTCGAGGATCTCGACTACCTCCAGCAGGGCTCGATCCTGCACTGGCGGATGAGCCACTTCGTGGTGCTCGACCGGATCACGTCGCGGGGCGTGGAGATCGTCGATCCCGCGGGCGGGCGGCGTCTCGTGCCCATGGACGAGTTCGCGCGCGCGTTCACGGGCGTGGCGATCCTGCTCGAGCCCGCGAACACGTTCGAGAAGCTCGACCGCGGACCTTCCCGGGTCTGGCAGTACCTGCGCCAGATCCTCCGCCACTCCGGCGTGCTCGGCCGGATCCTCGTCACGTCGGGCGTGGCGCAGATCTTCGCGCTCGCGCTGCCGATCCTCACCGGCGCGATCGTGGATCGCGTGATTCCGCGCGGCGACGTCGACCTGCTCACGGTCCTCGCGGCCGGCATCGCGATGATTGCCGTGTTCCAGTTCCTCACGTCGTTCCTGCGCGCGCATCTGCTGCTGCACCTGCGTACGAACCTCGACGTGCAGATGACGCTGGATTTCCTCGATCATCTGCTGCGGCTGCCGTTCTCGTACTTCCAGCTCCGGCAGACCGGCGACCTGATGATGCGCCTCAACAGCAACACGACCATCCGCGAGACACTGACGTCCACCGCGATGACCGCTCTCCTCGACGGCGCGATGGTCACGGTCTACCTCGTGGTGCTGCTGATCACGCACTGGCCGCTCGGCCTGCTCGTGCTCGGACTCGGCGTGCTCCGCGCCGCGATCTACTGGGCCGTGCGTCGCAAGTATCGCGAGCTGATGTCCGAGAGTCTCCAGGCGCAGGCGTCGTCGTCGAACTACCAGGTGCAGATGCTCGAGGGGATCGAGTCGCTGAAGGTGGCGGGCGCCGAACGTCGCGCCCTCGAGCACTGGTCGCACCTGTTCACGGACGTGATGAACGTATCCCTCAAGCGTGGCCGCCTCGCGGCCGTCGTGGACTCCACGCTCGGCGTGCTCGGCACCGCGTCGCCTCTCCTGCTGCTCGGGTACGGCGGCTGGCTCGTTCTTCAGGGCGAGCTGTCGCTCGGCACGATGCTCGCGATGAACGCGCTCGCGGCCGGATTCCTGGGTCCGCTCTCGTCGCTCGTGTCCACCGCGCTGAGCCTGCAGCAGCTCGGCAGCTACGTGGAGCGCGTGGACGACGTCCTGCAGACGGAACCGGAGCGAGCCCGGCGGGAAGCGCGGGTCGCGCCGCCGCTCGAGGGCCGCATTCGCCTGGACGGGGTCTCGTTCCGCTACGCGGAGTCGGGCGGCTGGGCCGTACGCGACGTCGACGTCGACATCCGACCGGGGATGCAGGTCGCGATCGTGGGGCCCACGGGATCGGGCAAGAGCACGCTCGCGCGTCTCGTGGTGGGACTCTACGGGCCCACGGAGGGACGGATCCTGTTCGACGAGCACGACTCGGAAGAGCTGGAGCTCGGATCGATCCGGCGTCAGATCGGCTACGTGCCGCAGACGCCGTTCCTCTTCGCGACGTCGATCCGCGAGAACATCACGATGGACGATCCGGGCGTTTCGCTGGAGGAAATCCGGCGCGCGGCGGAGATCGCCTACGTCGATCACGAGATCCAGTCGATGCCGCTGCGCTGGGAGACGCCGGTCACGCAGGGCGGAGCGTCGCTGTCCGGCGGGCAGCGCCAGCGGATCGCGATCGCGCGCGCCGTGCTGCGCCGCGCGCCGATCCTCGTGCTGGACGAGGCCACCAGTCATCTCGACTCGCTCGCGGAGCAGCACGTGCACGAGCGCATCCGCACGCTCGACGCCACCCGCATCCTGATCGCCCACCGCCTCAGCACCGTGGTCGACTCGGATCTCATCCTGGTGCTCGTGGACGGCCGCATCGAGGAACAGGGAACCCACGAGGAACTGATGCGCAGCGACGGGATGTACTCGCGCATGTACCGCGCACAGATGCGCTGGAGCGGTCGCCCCGGCGAGGAATCGGCGCGGAGGAACGAACGATGATGCGCGACACCTACCGGCCGGACGACTTCTTCGCGTTCCGGACACCGCTTCTGCCCTGGGACGAGGTGCTGGAGTGGAGCGCGGGCGCACGTTCCGCGCGCGCGTTCCGCCGCGGGCACGACCTCGCGAAGGCGTACGCCGCGGACCGTCGCCGGCAGCAGGGGTGGCTGCGGGCGGCCTACTCGCGGCCGGAGGTGCGGGAGGCGCTGTTCGTCGCGTCGCCGAGCCTGGACGAGCGCTACGAGACGTGGCTCGCCGACCCGGATTCCGAGAAGGGTCGCGGGATCGAGGTCGGTCTCGTGAAGTACTACCAGCGCATGGCCGCCCGGTGCACGCCCTTCGGCCTGTTCGCCGGGTGCTCGATCGGATCGCTCGGGGAAGAGACGCGGATCGAGCTCCTGGAGCGATCCGCCTACGGCCGGCACACCCGGCTCGACATGGACTTCATCAGCGCCACGATCGATGCGTTGAACCGCGACCCCGACGTGCGGTCGGCGCTCCGGTACTTCCCGAACTCGAGCGCGTACCGCGTGGCCGACAGCCTGCGCTACGCCGAGGCCCGGCTCTCCGGGCGCACGCGCAGCTACTTCCTCGTCGACGCGAACGCCGACGTCTACCTCACCGGCACGCTCGAGCGTGCGGCGGACGGTGCGCGTCGCGAAGAGCTCGCGGAGGCCCTCGTGGACGAGGACATCACCCGGGAGGATGCGCTCGCATACGTCGACGAGCTCGTCGACGCGCAGCTTCTGGTGTCGGAGCTCCAGGCGATCGTCACGGGGCCCGAGGCGATCGACGATCTGCTCGAACGTCTCGCCGGGCTGCCGGGAGTCGCGGAGACCCGGAGGGTGCTGGAGCAGGTCCGGGACGAGCTCGTGGATCTGGACGCGCTCGGCCTCGGACATGCGGGCGAACGTTACCGCGCGCTGAAACGGTCGCTGGAACCCCTTCCCGCGGACGCCGATCTCGCGCGCCTGTTCCAGGTCGACATGACGAAGCCGGCGAAACACGCGGAGCTGGGCGAGGAGGTGCGCCGCGAGCTCACCGCAGCGGTCGATCTGCTGCACCGGATCCACGTGCCGCCGGACGAGACGGGGCTCGATCGGTTCCGCAAGGACTTCACGGATCGCTGGGGCGCGGACTGGGTTCCGCTGGCCGAGGCGCTGGACGAGGAGATCGGGCTCGGCTTCCAGTCGGCGGATCACGGCTCGGCCGAGGCCGCGCCGCTCCTGGACGGCATCGGGGTGGGAGGGACGGCGGGAACGCCGCAGTTCAAGAAGGACTCCCGTGCGCTGTGGCTGCGGAGGTTGCTGGACGACGCGCTGGAGTCCGGCGCCGAAGAGATCGTGATCCGCGAGGACGAGGTACCGACCGCTCCCACGGGTCCTCCGTTGCCGGACGCGCTGGCGCTGATGGGGGTGCTGTTGACCCCACTCACGCCGGAGGATCCGATCGTGCGCCTTCGCAACGCCGGCGGTCCGTCGGGCGCGCGACTCCTCGGCCGGTTCTGCCACAGCGATCCCGCGCTGCTCGCGGGCGTCCGCGCCCACGTCTCGGCGGAGGAGGCGCTGGCGCCGGACGTCACGTTCTTCGAGATCGCGCATCTGCCGGACGGCCGCGTGGGAAACGTGATCTGCCGCCCGTGCTTCCGCGACCACGAGTTCGCGTACCTCGGTCGCTCGGGCGCTCCCGCCGAGCGGACGTTCACGCTCGACGACCTGGAAGTGTCGGTGCGCGGCAATCGCGTCGTCCTGCGCTCGCGCTCGCTCGACCGCGAGGTCCGTCCGCGCCTCTCGAACGCGCACAACACCGTGAGCCGGAGCGTGGTGGTCTATCGATTCCTCGCGGCACTGCAAAGCGAGGGTTGCCTGTCGGGCACGATGTGGAGCTGGGCGCCGTTCGACGAGTCGCGCCGCACGCCGCGCGTGCGCTTCGGTCGCGTGGTCCTGGCGCCGCGCACCTGGCGGGCCGGCGCGAAGGAGATCGAAGCCTGGAAGGCGGAGCGACCCGAGGACGTGTTCGCGAACGTGCAGCGATGGCGGAAGGAGCGGAAGCTGCCGCGCTTCGTCGGCGTGGTCGACGCGGACCACGTGATGCCGGTGGATCTGGACAACGTGCTGAGCGTGGAAGCGTTCGTCGATCTCGTCCGGAATCGTCCGGGCTTCCAGCTGGAGGAGCTCGAGGGCGATCGGGATCGCCTGGCCGTGAGCGGGCCGGAGGGTCGCTTCTGCAACGAGATCGTCTCGACCTGGGTGCGGGTTCCCGCGCCGGACGCCGCGGCCTCCGCGAACGGCGACGGACCCGAGGCGAACGGCTCGGCCCCCGTCGCGGCCGTGCCGGACGAATCCGCCCCTGCCGTCGCGGCGGTGGCCGCGCCCGGGCCGACACCCGCAAGCGTGCCGCGCTCGTTCGTGCCGGGGTCGGAGTGGCTGTTCGCGAAGATCTACACCGGTCCCGCCACCGGCGACGTGTTGCTGCAGGACGTCGTGCGTCCGCTCGCCCGCGAGGTGACGACCCGCGGTCTCGCGAGCGGCTGGTTCTTCATCCGCTACGGCGATCCCAAGTGGCACCTGCGCGTTCGATTCCGCGGCGAGCCGGGCGTGGTGCACGGGCAGGTGCTGCCGGCGCTGCACCGCGCCGTGGCGCCGTTCCTGGAGGACGGCCGCGTGAGTCAGATGATGCTCGACACGTACGTGCGCGAGACCGAGCGCTACGGCGGCCCCGCCGGTATCGAGATCTGCGAGGAGATCTTCCAGGCGGACAGCGAGGCCTGCCTCGAAGTCCTCGGCCTGCTCGAGGGCGACGTGGGCGCCGATCTGCGCTGGCGCGCGACGCTGCTCGGCTGCGATCGCCTGCTGCGCGACTTCGAGTTCGACGAGGAGGAGACGCACGCGGTGATGTCGCGGGTCGCGGATGGGTTCTCGAGCGAGTTCCGCGTCACCGGCGCGCTGCGCGATCGAGTGATGGGCCGGTATCGAAAGGAACGGTCGCCGATCCTGCAGCTGGTCTCGAACGGCGCGACGAAGGACGAAGACACGCGCCCGTTCTGGGATGCGGTGAAGGGCGCGTTCGATCGGCGTTCCGAGTTGCAGGGGCCGCGCCTGGCCGAGCTGCGCCGCCGCGCCGACGCCGGCGAACTCGCGACGCCTCTGCCGGATCTCGTGGCGAGCCTGCTCCACATGCACTCGAACCGCATGTTCCGGACCGCGGCACGCGCGCAGGAGATGATGATCTACCGGTTCCTCGAGCGGACACACGACTCGTTGCTCGCCCGGGCCGGGAAGAAGGCGCGGGATCGAAAGGGGCTCACGGTATGAGGCGACTTCTCCTCCTGATCGCGCTCGGGTGCGCGGGCAGCGTCGCGTCGATCGCGCGAGCGGCGGACGACTGGCTCGGCGTCGTGTTCACGCGCGAGTCCGTGGAACTGGTGGCGGAGTCCGACGGGGAGGTGAGGGACGTTCCCGTCCGGCTCGGGGCGCGGGTCGCGGAAGGGGACGTGCTCCTGCGCCTGGACGCGCCGGACCTGCGGGCCCGGCTCGCGCAGGAGCGGGCGTCGCTCAGCGCGGCCGAGGGGCGCGTGGAGCAGGCGCGCGCGGACCTAGCCGACGCGGACCGACGGGCCGTGCGCCGGGAAGGGGCCACCGACATGTACTCGGACGAGGAGATCGCCACCGCCCGTTCCGCCCGCGAGGGCGCCGCGGGGGCGCTCGCGGCGGCGGAGGCCCAGGTCGAGGAGCGGCGGGCCGCCGTGGCGGAGCTGCAACGCGAGGTGTCGCGGCTGGAGGTGCGTTCTCCGTTCGCGGGGACCGTGGCCGCGTGCTGGTTCGAGCCCGGCCAGCGGGTGCGCGCCGGGGAGCCCGTGGCGCGCGTCGTGGGGGACGATCGCCCGTGGATCCGTTTTGCCGTCCCGTCGCGGGCGGCCGGCGGCCTGTCGGACGGCGACCCCGTGGAGGTCCGCGAGGAGGCCACCGGGGCCGTGTGGGCGGCCCGGGTCCGGCACGTCGCGCCGGACGTCGATGCGTCCCTGGATCTGGTGTTCGCGGAGGCCGAGCTCACGGCCCCGGAGGCGGCCGCCCCCCGCATCGGAGAGGTGGTCCGGGTGCGGCCGGGGGACTCTCACTAGCCCATCTTCATTTGCCGACAACAAATCTTGTCGACACCTCCGGTGGCGGGTGGGTGGTGGCGACGTCTAGCCGCCCAGCATCCCCGCCGCGAGCTTCCGGGCCAGGTTCCCGTCGACGTCTCCCTTGTGCGCCTTCATCAGTGCGCCCATCACCTTGCCGACGTCTCCCGGCGCCCCCGCGCCCGTGGCCTCGATCGCCTCGCGGACCCAGGCCCGGGTCTGCTCCTCGTTCGCGAGCTGGGGCAGGAACTCCTGGATTACCGCGAGCTCGGCCTTCTCCGATTCGGCCATCTCGGTCCGCCCGGCCTGCTCGAACGCCTCGATGCTCTCCCGGCGCTGCTTCTCGAGACGTCGCAGCAGGTCCACACAGGCCTCGTCGGCGAGCGCGGTGGAGTTGTCCTTCTTGAGCTCGTTCAGGAACACGGCCCGGATGCTCCGGAGCGCGGCGAGGCGCGCCGGCTCCTTGGCCTTCATCGCGTCCTTCATCTGCGTGTTGATGTCGTCGTAGATCGCCATGCGACCCTCCTGTGTCGACCCGGAGTCTACCGAGCGGCGACCTTTCCGTCAGCGTCGACACCGCCCGGGGCCGCTTGCCGCCCCCCGTCAACCCGGCTATGCTCCCTCCTGCATCCGGCCGGATTTCGGGCCCAAGGGGGGTGTGCACTTGCGGGTGATGGTGACGGGTGCGGCCGGTTTCCTCGGCTCGCATCTCTGCGACCGGCTCCTCGCCGAGGGGCACGAGGTCATCGGCCTCGACAACCTGATCACCGGGAACATCCGGAACATCGAGCACCTCTCCGGAAACCCGAACTTCCGCTTCGTGAAGCACGACGTCACGGAGTACATCTTCCTCTCCGGCCCGCTGGATGCCCTGCTGCATTTCGCGTCGCCGGCCTCGCCGATCGACTACCTCGAGCTCCCGATCCAGACCCTGAAGGTCGGTGCGCTGGGCACCCACAAGGCGCTCGGCCTCGCCCGCGAGAAGAAGGCACGCTTCCTGCTGGCTTCCTCCTCGGAGGTCTACGGGGACCCCTTGGTTCACCCTCAGAAGGAGGATTACTGGGGAAACGTGAACCCGATCGGACCCCGGGGCGTGTACGACGAGGCCAAACGGTTCGGCGAGGCGATCGCGATGGCCTATCACCGGTCTCACGGAGTGGACACGAAGATCGTGCGGATCTTCAACACGTACGGACCGCGGATGCGGGCGAAGGACGGTCGGGTCGTGCCGGCCTTCATCACGCAGGCCCTGGCCGGCCAGCCGCTCACGGTGTTCGGCGACGGGAAGCAGACCCGCTCGTTCTGCTTCGTCGACGACCTGATCGAGGGGATCTACCGCTTGCTCCTGTCCGACCTGAACGAGCCCTGCAACGTGGGAAACCCGCACGAGATGACGGTGCTCCAGTTCGCGGAGGCGATCATCGAGCTGACGGGGTCAAAATCGACCATCATTCACCAACCCCTCCCGACCGATGATCCGAAGGTGAGGCAGCCCGACATCGCGCACGCCAAGAGGGCTCTCGGCTGGGAGCCGCGCGTGCCGCTCGAGGAAGGGCTGCGGAAGACGATCGCGTGGTTCCAGGAGGCGGGGTTCTGATGCGAGTTCTCGTAACGGGTGGCGCGGGGTTCATCGGGTCCCACGTCGTGGACCGGCTGCTCCTGGCCGGGCACGAGGTCACGATTCTCGATGACCTGTCCACGGGCACGCGGGAGAACGTCGCGCATCACGACGGCGAGCGACGTTTCCGCGCGGTGTTCGACTCGGTGCTGAACGACCGGGTCGTGGACACGCTCGTTCGCGAGGCGGATCTCGTGCTGCACCTCGCGGCCGCCGTGGGCGTGAAGTACATCATCGAGAATCCGCTGCACTCCATGCGCGTGAACGTGCGGGGCACAGAGAACGTGCTCGAGTCCGCGGATCGTCACCGGACCCGCGTGATCCTGTTCTCCACTTCCGAGATCTACGGCAAGTCGCCCGACGTTCCGTTCCGCGAGGACGCCGATCGCCTGCTCGGTCCCACGCGCATCCATCGCTGGAGCTACTCCACCGCGAAGGCCGTGGACGAGATCCTGGGACTCGCGTACCACGAGAAGCACGGTCTCCCGGTGATCGTGGTGCGACTGTTCAACACGTGCGGTCCCCGCCAGCGCGGCCGCTACGGAATGGTGATCCCCTCCTTCGTGGACCAGGCGATCCGCAAGCAGAAGATCACGGTGTACGGCGACGGGACGCAGACGCGCTGCTTCTGCCACGTGGAAGACGTGGTGGACGGCGTGATGGCGCTGCTCACGTGCGACGAGGCGGACGGCGAGATCTTCAACATCGGCAGCCACGAGGAAGTGAGCATCATCCAGCTCGCGCGTCGTGTCCGCCAGCTCACCGAGAGCCGCTCCGAGATCGTGCTCGTACCCTACTCGGAGGCGTACGAGCCCGGCTTCGAGGACATGTCGCGGCGGGTCCCGGACCTGCGCAAGATCCACGAGTTCGTGGGCTACGAGCCCAAGCGCAACCTGGACGACATCCTGCACTCCGTGATCGACCACCGGCGCACCGTGCTGGATTCGGAGCGTGCCCTGGGCCAGGACCGCGGTTAGCCCCCTCCTCGCCCGTTGACGCCCCCCTCCGGCGTCTCTAAGGTCGTGCCGACACAGCTCGCCGAACCCCACGATCCCCGGTCCGGAGGCGGACTCTGCCCGCGCCTCTCGTCGTCTTTCTGGTCGCGCTCGCGGCCGCGCTCGCGCTGACGCCCGTGGCGCGCCGCCTCGCCGTGGTCACCGGCTGGGTCGCGCAGCCGTCCGCGCGCGGGATCCATCGCCAGACCACGCCGCTCATGGGCGGGGTCGCGATCTTCGCCGCGTTCGTGCTCGCGAGTGCCGTGGCGGCGTTCCTCAGTCCGGATTTCGCGTTCCGTCGCTTCCTCGGGTACTTCGCCGGCGCGACGGTCATCTTCGTGATGGGCGTGATCGACGATCGCCTCGACCTGAGCTGGTTTTCGAAGCTGCTCGGACAGATCGTGGCCGCGGTCCTGTTGCTCGCCAGCGAGAACGCGGGCGACATCCTGCTGCTGACGCCGGTGGGTCTCGTCCTCGGCCTGTTCTGGCTCGTGGGTCTCACGAACGCCATGAACTTCCTGGACAACATGGACGGCCTCTGCGCCGGCATCGCGGCCACGATGGCGCTCGCGTTCGCCGTGCTGGCGTTGCTCGCGGGACAACCGGGGACCGTGCTGATCTCGCTCGCGCTCGCGGGCGCCGCGATCGGATTCCTTCGCTTCAATTTCCACCCGGCCTCGATCTTCCTCGGCGACGGCGGCAGCCTGTTCCTCGGCTACTCGCTCGCGAGCCTCGGCGTGATGATCACGCGCGACCTCGACTTCTCGTGGGATCTCCTCGTGCCCGTGGTCGCGGTGTCCTATCCGATCTTCGACATCACGTTCGTGAGCGTGACGCGCTACCTGCGGGGACAGAGCCTGGCCGAGGGCGGAAAGGACCACACGAGTCACCGACTCGCCCGGCTCCTCGGCGGGGCGCGGCCCACAGCCTTCGCGACCTACCTGATCTGCGCGGCGACCGGAGGTCTCGCGATCGTGCTCGGCCTCACGGGGATTCCCGCGCTCACCATCGCGGCGGTGGGGGTCCTGGCCGTGGTGTTCTGGGGCTTCGGCGCCCGACTCTGCCGCCTCGCGCCCGTGCCCGAGCGGACGTCGCCGGCCGACGCCGAGGCGGCGGTTTCCGGACCGCGCGTTCCTTGACCGAGTTTTCGTCCGGTTGCTAGGCTCGCGCGATCGTGCGGGCCACTGCTCGGCTCCGTCGTTCCTCGAGAGGAGATCCATGGCATCACGCACCCTGAAAGTCGGCTGCCGCGAGACGGAGTTCTGTCGTCGCCAGACCCACGCGATCCTCGATCGTCTCGCCGCGGACCTCTCGGACGTGAAGGTGGAGGTCGTGCAGCTCCCGGAGGGCTCGGTCCTCGACGGCCTCGCGGCCGGCGTCTGCGACCTTCACATCCGCGGTGCCCGGGAGGTTCCGCTGGAACTCCCCGAGGGCATCCGTCTCGTGGCCTGCACGGAGCGCACCGATCCGTTCGACGTCCTCGTGTCGCGCGAGGGCGCGCTGCTGGAGGATCTGCCGGACGGAGCGGTCGTGGGCGTCGAGTCGTCGCGCGTGCTGGTGCAGATGGGAGCGTTTCGCGAGGAGCTCGAGTTCCAGCGCATGGACGACTCGCTCGACCAGCTCTACCACGCGCTGAACGAGGGAGAGATCGCGGGGTTCATCGTGCCCGCGGAAGACGTCGCCACGATGGGGTGGCAGGAGTCCGTGGCCGAGGTGTTCCCGCCGGACATCGTCCTGCCGGCGGCCGGACAGGGCGCGTTCGCGATCCTGGTGCGTGAGGGCGTGCCCGAGGCCGAGGCGCTGGCCGC
>JAGQIB010000054.1:2181-15018 GCA_020431545.1 Gemmatimonadota bacterium | reverse complement strand
GGCGCCATCCTCCGCGACGACCTGGACGGGGAGCCGCAGGAGGAGGCGGAGCTCGGCGTGCGGCTCGCGAAGCTCTTCATCGCGGACGGCGCGCGCGACTACATCGCCAGCTACGAGTAGCGTGAGATGACGGGTCGGCTCGGTCGCCTGATCACGCCGTCCTTCATCCGGAACGCGCTGTTCCTCGGGATGGTGGCGCTGTCCCTCGCGTCGCTGCTGTTCACGCAGCGCATCGCGTCGCGGCTCGAGGACCAGACCTCCACGCTCACCGATCTGTTCGCGCGGTTCGCGGCCGCCGCGACCCTGCCCGCCGGCTTCGACGACGAGATCCGCCGGGTGTTCCGCGGGTACCTCGATCGGGTGAGCTTCCCGATCATCGTGACCGATCGTCGCGGCGTGCCGGGCGCGTTCAAGGGCACGCGCTTCTCGCCGGAGGACGTGTCGTTCGAGACGTTCATCACGACCGATCCCGAGAATCCTCCGCCCGGCCCGGTGGCCGAGCTGATCCGCACCGCTCACGAGATGGACCTCGAGCGCGCGCCGATCCCGATCGTTCGCGGCGATGGCGAGCTGTTCGGCTGGGTGCATTACGGCGAGTCCACGGTGGTGAAGCAGCTCCGGCTGATGCCGCTGTTCCAGATCACGATCGCGGGACTGCTGGTGGGCATCGGCTACTTCGGCGTGCGCACGATCCGCGCGAGCGAGCACCGTTCCATCTGGGTGGGCATGGCCAAGGAAACGGCGCATCAGCTCGGGACCCCGATCAGCTCGCTCATGGGGTGGGTGGACCTGCTGGACGCCGAGGAGACGGACGAGTCCCGGCGGTCCACCCTGAACGAGATGCGGGCCGACACCGCGCGACTCGCGCGCATCGCGAGCCGGTTCGAGCGCGTGGGCTCCGTGCCGAAGCTCGAGCCGATGGAGCTGAATCCGGTGATCTCCGAGGTGGCGCAGTACCTGCGCCGGCGCGTGCCCCGGCGTGGCCGCTCGGTGACGATCGTGGAACAGCTCGCGGACGGGCTGACGCCGGTCCACACCGATCGCGAGCTGCTCTCCTGGACCGTGGAGAACCTCCTGAAGAACGCGGTGGACGCGATCCTCAAGGGCGAGGGGGACGGCACCGTGGTCGTCCGGACGACGGCCGGGAACCCGTCCGGGGTCCGTATCGTGGTCGAGGACGACGGGCCCGGGATTCCCGAGTCGATCCAGAACCGGATCTTCGCCCCCGGGTTCACCACCAAGAAGCGCGGCTGGGGACTCGGGCTCGCCCTGGCCCGCCGTATCGTGGAGGACTATCACGGCGGCCGGATCCGCCTGTTGCGGAGCACTCCCGGCGTGCGTACCGTCTTCGCCGTGGATCTTCCGGACCGGAAACCGGCCGAGCGTCCGGGAGTCCTCCGGCGATGGTTCGGGATCTTTCGCCCCCCCCGGGGCGACTCGAGGAAGCAATGAACGAGGACCGCAAGCGCATTCTCTGGGCGGACGACGAGATCGACCATCTGCGCCCGCACGTCAAGTTCCTGGAAGATCGCGGCTTCGCGGTCGAGGGCGTGACGAACGGCGAGGACGCGATCGCGCTCGTGGCCGATCCGCCGGACCGGCATCGCTTCGATCTCGTCATCCTGGACGAGATGATGCCGGGCCTCTCCGGACTGGAGACGCTGCAGGGGATCAAGGAGCGCGATCCGTACGTGCCCATCATCATGGTCACGAAGTCCGAAGACGAGGAGCTCATCGACGCGGCGATCCGCAAGGACATCCACAACTACCTCGTGAAACCCGTGAACCCGCTGCAGGTCTACACCGCGGCGAAGCAGCTCATCGAGGGGACGAAGCTGCGCGAGGGCGCGGTGACGCGTGACTACGTCCAGGAGTTCACCGTGCTCCGCAATCTCCGGGGCGACGCGACCTGGGAAGCCTGGACCGAGGTCGCGCGTCGCCAGGCGGAGTGGGATCTCCGCCTCGATGATCACCGCGACGCCGGCCTGCTGCAGACCCACGAGGACGCGAAGTCCGAGTCCAACATCGAGTTCTGCCGTTTCGTCTCGGACCACTACGAGGAGTGGGTGCAGGCGAAGCGCGCGGACCGCCCGCGACTCTCGATCGACATCGTGCACGAGTACGTGGCGCCGCTTCTCCGCGAGAAGCGCAAGGTCTACTTCGTCATCATCGACTGTCTGCGCCTGGATCAGTGGCTCGCTCTGGAAGCGTTGCTCGAGCCCTACTTCGACGTCCGCCGCGAGTACTACTGGTCGATCCTGCCCACCGCGACCTCGTTCGCCCGCAACGCGATCTTCTCGGGGCTCTTCCCGCTCGAGATCTCCAAGATGCACCCGCAGTACTGGAGCATGCCGGGGGATCGCGACAGCAGCCTGAACCGACACGAGCGCCAGCTCCTCGACGCGCAGCTCGATCGCGAAGGCATCAAGCTCAATCCGAGCACGAAGTACATCAAGGTGTTCAATCAGGACGAAGCGGCCGCGGTCAAGAAGGACATCGCGAGCCTCTACTCCCTGCCGCTCGTGGCGCTGGTGTTCAATTTCATCGACATCCTCTCGCACGGACGGAGCGAATCCGACCTCCTCCAGGAGATCGCGCCGGACGAGGCCGCCTTCCGGGCGCTGACGCTCGCCTGGTTCAAGCACTCCTCCATGTTCGACATCCTCAAGGCGATCTCGCGGCAGGACGCCACCGTGGTCCTCACCACGGACCACGGTTCGATCCTCGCGAAGCGCGCCACCGTGGCGTACGGCAATCGCGACACGTCCACGAACCTGCGCTTCAAGATCGGCACGAACCTCGGCTGCGACGCGAAGAGCGCCGTCCACCTGAAGGATCCCGCCACGTACGGGCTGCCCGCGCCGGGACTCAACACGAACTACATCCTGGCCAAGGAGAACGCGTACTTCGTGTACCCCACGAACTACCACGAGTACGAGGGCAAGTACCGCGGCAGCTTCCAGCACGGCGGCATCTCCATCGAGGAGATGGTGCTGCCGTGCATCGTGATGAATCCGAAGTGAGCCGGGCGCGTTGAGTCAGCGCGGGCTCGTGGTCCGGACGCACGGGGAGCGGGAGACGCGTCTCGTGGGGGCGGCCCTCGCCCGTGCGTTGCCGCCGGGCGCGACCGTCTCGCTGGAGGGGCCGCTGGGGGCCGGCAAGACCGTGCTCGTGCGCGGCCTGTGCGAGGCGCTCGGGGTCACCGATCCGGTGACGAGTCCGACCTACACGCTGGAGAACGAGTACGAGACCGCGACCGGCCGGCGGGTGATCCATGTCGACTGTTTCCGGCTCGGCAGCGTCGCCGAGCTCGAGGACCTGGCGCTCGAGGATCGGCGCGACGCCGACACGTTGCTGCTGGCGGAATGGGGGGATCGCGTGATCGTCGCGTTGCCGCCGGAGACGATCCGGGTCACGATCGAACCGGAGCCCGAGGGCGACTCCGAGGCGCGCCGGATCGTGGTGGCGCTTCCGCCCGGCGTGGAGCTCGCGGACCTCGACCCGGGAGGGGGCGAATGATCCTGGCCCTGGACACGACGACCCGGGACGGCAGCGTGGCCCTCGCGACGGGCGGCCGCGTGTTCGAACGGAGGTTCGATCCCCGCGGGGACGGGGCGGTGGCGGCCCTCGCCGACCTGCTCGCCGAGCACGGCGTGTCGCCGGGCGAGATCGAGGCGGTCGGGGTGGCCGTCGGCCCCGGGTCGTTCACGGGGGTGCGGATCGGAGTCTCGGCGGCCCAGGGATTCTGCCGGGCGCTCTCGATCCCGGCCGTCCCGGTGGGCACCCTGGACGGCCTGGCCGCGGTGGCCCGGGAGTCCGATTGGGGGGTCCCCGGCACGCTGATCCTGGCGTCGGTGGACGCCCGGCGCGCCGAGGTTTACGCTGCTCTGTACCGGGTTCCCGAGGACGGCGGAGACACCGCCCGGCTCTGGGGCCCGGAGGCGATTTCCTGCCTGTCGCTCGCCGAGCGCTTCGCGAGGACCCGCCCGGAGGACCGCTCCGTCGCCCAGGGAGTCCTGGTGGGAGACGGGGCCGCGCTCCTGGCGCCGCTCTTCCCCGAAGAGTCCGGCTGGGAGGCCCCCGAGCGGCTGCGCCACACCAGCGCGGCCGCGGTGGCCCGGGCGGCGGAACGTCGCCTTCGGAGCGGCGGCGGTGTCGCCGCGGCCGATCTCGATCCCGTCTACCTCAGGAAGTCCGATGCGGAAGTCCGTCGCGAAGGCCGCGACTCCCACGAATCTCCCGCGGACTGAGCGGGAGGCGTCGTCGGTGCGCGCCCGCGCGCCCCGTCCCCGTTTCAAGCGCATGACGATCGCCGACGTGGCGGAAGTGGCCGCGCTCGAGGCCCGCGTGTTTCCCGATCCGTGGTCCGCGGATTCGTTTCTCGCCGAGGTCGAGCGCAAGCCCGACATCGGCTATCCCGTCGTGATGCGCGACGGCTCGGACCTCGTCGCCTACGCGGTGGTGTGGTTCGTGGTCGACGAGATCCACATCGGCAACGTGGCCGTGTCGCCGGACGAGCAGGGGCGCGGACTCGGCGCGTCGCTGCTGACGCACGTCCTCGAGGAGGGGCGACGACGCGGCATGGTGTGGGCGACGCTGGAGGTGCGTCCCTCGAACGTCCGCGCGCTCGCGCTGTACGAGCGCTTCGGATTCGAGAAGATCGCCGTGCGCAAGCGCTACTACGCGAACGATCGGGAAGATGCGTGGGTGCTCGCGTGCACGCTGGAACGTCGGCCGGAGCGGCGCGTTGGTTGACGCGGCGACGCTGCTCGGCAACGCCGCCGCCGTCGAGTTCCTGCGCGAGCGCGGGTTCGCGGGACCGGCGGTGGGCTTCGTGCTGGGGTCCGGCTGGGGTCACTTCGTGGACTCGGGCGAGGTCACGGCCGCCTGTCCCTACGAGGAGATTCCGGGTTTCGGGCGCAGCACCGTGGCGGGACACGCCGGCCGCCTCGTGCGCGGGCGCTCCGGCGGGCACGACTTCCTCGCGATGCAGGGGCGACTCCACCGCTACGAAGGACATCCGCTCCGCGCGATCGCCGCGACGATCGACGTCCTGCGCGGACTCGGCGTGCGCGAGCTCGTGGTCACGTGTGCGGCGGGAGGCGTGAATCCCGCGTATCGCGTCGGCGATCTCGTGCTCGTCCACGACTTCGTGAACTTCATGCTCGAGGATCCGCTGCGCGGGGCCGGCGACGTGCGGGGCGTGCAGCCGCGACCGTCGGATCGCCTCGTGCGCGAAGCGGAAGCCGCCGCGGAGGCCGCGGCGATTCCGCTGCGCAAGGGAGTGCTGTTCAGCTCCAAGGGGCCGACCTACGAGACGCCGGCCGAGGTGCGCATGGTCCGGACGTTCGGCGGCGACGTCGTGTCGATGTCGACCGCGCCGGAGCTGACGGCGGCCGCCGCCCTCGGGATGGAAGCCGTGGGATTCGCGTGCGTCACGAACATGGCGCCGGGCGTCGTGCCCGGTCGTTCCGTGAATCACGAGGAAGTCATCGAGGTGATGGAGGAGCGCAAGGGGCGGTTCTCCGAGCTGCTCGCCGCCGTGCTGGCCCGGTTCGAGGCGGCGCGGCACGTCGCGCCCCGTCCATCGTCGAGGAGCTGATCATGTCCTGGTTCAGACGCGGCAAGAAGGGCATCAAGGCCCACTCCGAGAAGAAGGACACGCCGGAGGGCGTGTGGCTCAAGTGCGACGCCTGCGCGGAGATCCTGTACCGGCCCGAGCTCGAGCGTTCGTTCTTCGTGTGCCAGAAGTGCGGCTACCACTTCCGCATCCGGAGTCGCGACTACCTGAACCTGCTCGTGGACGAGGGGAGCTTCGTGGAGGAGGACGCGGAGCTCGCGCCCGCCGATCCGCTTCAGTTCCGCGACTCGCAGCGCTACCCGGACCGCATCGCCGCCGCGCGCAAGAAGACGGGCCTGAACGACGCGATCGTGGCCGGACGCGGGACCGTGGCCGGGATGCCGACGTCGATCGCGTTCCTGGACTTCGGGTACATGGGCGGGAGCATGGGCTCGGTCGTCGGCGAGCGCATCGCGCGCGTCACGATGCGCGCGGCGGACGAACGGCGACCGGTGATCACGCTGTCCGCTTCGGGCGGCGCGCGCATGCAGGAGGGAATCCTTTCGCTCATGCAGATGGCCAAGACGTCGGCGGCGCTCGCGCGTCTCGCCGAGGTCGGCCAGCCGCACATCTCGATCCTCACGCATCCGACCACGGGCGGCGTCACCGCGAGCTTCGCCTCCCTCGGCGACGTGATCCTCGCGGAGCCCAAGGCGCTGATCGGTTTCGCCGGCCCGCGCGTGATCCGGGAGACGATCAACCAGGAACTGCCGGAAGGGTTCCAGCGCTCGGAGTTCCTGGAGGAGCACGGATTCGTGGACCGCGTGGTGCCGCGCCGCGACCTGCGCGACACCGTGGCCGGCCTGCTCCAGTTCTTCGGCGAGGCGGAGATGTCGCCGCCGGCGCCGCGTCGTCGCCGGGACGACTGAGATTCCGCCGCGCATGTCGGACTCGATCTTCGATCAGCTGTTCTCGCTGCAGGGGCAGAGCGTGGAGCTCGGGCTCTGGCAGGTCACGCGTCTGCTCGATCGCCTCGACCATCCGGAGCGGGACTGGCCGGCGGTCCACGTGGCGGGGACGAACGGCAAGGGGTCCGTGTGCGCGATGCTCGCGGCCATGCTCGCTCGCGCGGGCTGGCGGACGGGGCTGTTGACGTCGCCGCACCTCGTGCATTTCTCGGAGCGCATTCGCGTGAACGGAACTCCGATTCGCGAAGACGAAGCCGCGCCGATCCTCGCGCGTCTCGCGGCGGCGGGCGCCGACCCCGACCAGGCGGCGTCGCCGCGCGGGGACTACGGTGCGCTCGCGGGCTCGTTCTTCGAGGTGACCACGGCGCTCGCGTTCGAGCACTTCCGCCACGAGGGCGTCGAGGTCGCCGTCCTCGAGACCGGGCTCGGCGGCCGCCTCGACGCGACGAACGTCTGCTTCCCGACCGTCACCGCGATCACGTCGATCGATCTCGATCACGTGAAGACGCTGGGGCCGGACCTGCCTTCCATCGCCGGGGAGAAGGCCGGGATCATCAAGCCCTCCGTGCCCGTCGTGGTCGGGGAGATGGCGGCGGAGGCGTCGCAGGTGATCGAAGCCGTGGCCACCGCGCGCGGGGCGCCGATCCGGCGGGCCGGGGAGGAGGTCCGGGTCCGGGTCCTCTCCTCGTCCTGGGAGGGCCTGGAGCTCGCCGTCCGCGTGGGGGGACACCGCGAGCGGTACGCCCGGCTTCCCCTGCCGGGTCGCCACCAGATCCGGAATCTCCGGGTGGCGGTCGCGGCCGCCCACGCGTTCGACCCGCGCCCCGAGGCGCTGGACGATCTCCTGGCGGGGCTCGAGGACACGCACTGGCCGGGCCGTCTGCAACGGGTGGAAGGATCGCCGGTCCGCGTCTACGATGTGGCCCACAACGACGCGGGCGCCGAGGCGCTCTCGGATGCGCTCGACGAGCTCGGCGTGCCCGAGGGATCCGTGCTCGTGATCGGCGTGCTCGGCGACAAGGACCTCGCCGGAATGGCGAAGCGGCTGGCGCGACACTTCCGGCGCGCCGTGACCGCGACGCCCCCGCATCCGGTCCGGGCGCGGCCTGCGGCCGAAACGGCGGAGGCGTTGCGGGCGGCGGGCATCGAGGCGTCGGCGGTGGAGACGGTGGCCGAGGCGTGCGAGGTCGCCGCCGAGATGCGTAGCGGACCGGGGACGGTCTTCGTCACCGGATCCCTGTTCACGGTCGGGGCGGCGATGCGCGCCTTCGGCGACCGGGTGGACGCCCCGAAACCCCGCGCCGGCTCGCGGGTAGAGTAGAGCAGCGCGAGGAGAGCATGGCGAAGGTCGAGTTCCGCAAGGTCTGGAAGATCTATCCCGGAGACGTCGCCGCGGTGCGCGACGCCGACTTCACGATCGAGTCGGGCGAGTTCATGGTGATCGTGGGCCCTTCGGGCTGCGGCAAGTCCACCACGTTGCGCATGGTCGCCGGCCTCGAGGACATCTCGCGGGGCGAGATCCTGATCGACGGTCGCGTGGTCAACGACGTCGCGCCGAAGGATCGCGACATCGCGATGGTCTTCCAGAACTATGCGCTGTACCCGCACATGACCGTGTACGACAACATGGCGTTCGGTCTCAAGATGCGGAAGTACGACAAGAATGAGATCGACGAGCGCGTGCGCGAGGCCGCGGCGATCCTCGGCCTCGAGGAGCTCCTCGAGCGAAAGCCCAAGGCGCTCTCGGGCGGCCAGCGTCAGCGCGTGGCGGTGGGGCGTGCGATCGTGCGCAAGCCGAAGGTATTCCTGTTCGACGAGCCCCTCTCGAATCTGGACGCGAAGCTCCGCGTGCAGATGCGCGCCGAGATCTCCCGGCTGCACCAGCGCCTCGGGGCCACGATGATCTACGTGACCCACGACCAGGTCGAGGCGATGACCATGGGCACGCGGATCACCCTGATGAAGGATGGTCTGGTGCAGCAGATCGAAGCGCCGCTCGAGCTGTACCGGCGCCCCTCCAACCGCTTCGTCGCCGGTTTCATCGGCAGCCCCGCCATGAACCTGTTCGACGGCCGCTACGAAGACGGCTCGTTCCGCTCGGGCGAGCTCCGGATCGAGCTTCCGCGCGACCTCGGGTTCGACGTGCCGGAGAGCGTGACCCTGGGTCTGCGTCCCGAGAGCCTGCGACTCGCGGGCGAGTCCGATGCCCCCGTGCTTTCCGCGAAGGCCGAGCTCGTCGAGCCCCTCGGCAGCGAGGTCTACCTTCACGCCGACGTGGCGGGACACCGTCTCGTGGCGCGACTGAATACCGAGGAAGAGATTCATCCGGGCCAGACGGTGCGCCTCACGTTCGATCCGTCGCGCCTGCACTTCTTCGACGGTGCCTCGGGTGACCGACTGTCCCCTTCCGTGACCGGCGTTGCGACCTGATTCTTCCCGGCGCCGCCGCGCGGTGTTCGCCGCGCACGTGCGCCCGCTTCTTCTCGTTCTCTCGGCGCCCGGCCTCCTCGCGGCCGACGGACGGGAGGACCCCGCGGCGGACGAGCCGTGGGACGTCACGGCCACGTCGTCGTTCGTGGAGCGCGGCGCGGACGGCGCGAACGTTCTCGGCTTCGTGGACGACGTGGTCATCGTGCACGGCGACCTCGTCGCCACCGGGGACCGCGCGACGTACTTCGGCGGGACCCGCCGCGCCTTGCTGCAGGGCAACGTGCGCATGGAGCAGGACTCCACGATCGCGCGCGGCCCCGCGGCGTACTACGAACGCGACCAGGGACTGGCGCGTTTCCCGAACGGCATCTATCTCGAGCGCCCGAGCGGCACGCTCGTCGCGGACGACGCCTTCTGGTGGCGGCGCGAGGATCGTTTCGAGCTGACGGGGCGCGTGTCCGCCGCCGACACCACCGGCACGCTCGACGCCGAGTCCGTCACCTGGGACGCGGCGCAGGATCGCTTCTGGGCCGTGGGCAACGCGCGGCTGGTGGACGACGAGTCGGGCGCGATCGTCCGCGGCGAGAGCATGCGCTACGACCGCGCGCGCGGGCTCGCGACCGCGACCGGATCGCCGTCCGCGGACTTCCTGGACGAGGGCGGAGTGGACGTCCGGATCACGGCGGAGACCCTGACCTGGGATCCCGTCGCCCGGAGCGCGGTCGCCCGCGAGGACGTCCGGATCGTGCGCGGCACGATGGAAGGCACGTCCGGCGTGTTGCAGTACTGGCGGAACGACGAGCGCGTGGTGCTCACCGAGTCCCCCACGCTCGTGGACGGAGCCACCACGATCTCCGGCGATCGGATCGAGCTCGACTCACGGCCGGGCGGCCGGCGCGTGATCCGGGTGAAGGGGCACGCGAGCGTCGCGAACCGCCTCGTGTCCACCCGCGAACGCCCGGCGCCCCCGGATGCGGGTCCGCTGCTCGAAACGCTGGAGACCGCGCGGGTGAAGCAACAGGGTCGCGCCGATTCACTCCTCGCATCGCTCGCCGACAGCTCGGCCACGGGGGATTCGGCGGCGGCGCCCTTGGGCCCTGTCCCCGGCCCCCTCCCGGAGATCGCGGCGCCCCCCGATTCCGCCACCGCGCGGGAGGCGGTGGAGACCGCGCTCGCGGCATCGGCCTCCCCGTCGCCGCCGACCGCACCGGCCGCCGGCGATGCTCCGGCGCCCGCCGACTCCGCCGCGACCGAGGACGACCGCCCCGAGTGGCTGCGCGTCCCGTCCGAGCAGCTGCCCCGGGAGAACCTCCTGTTCGGGGATCAGATCGACATCCTCGTGGTGGACGACGTGATCGTGTCCGTGGACGTGATCGGCTCCGGCCGCAGCAAGTTCTTCCCGAGCGAGGAGACGGGCGATCTCAGCGAGTGGAACGACGTCCGCGGCGACACGCTGCACGTGTGGTTCTCCGACTCGGAGGTGGATTCCGTGCTCGTGCTCGGCGCCGCCGACGGCGAGTACCGGTTGCCCGCCGGGACGGACGAGGGCGCTCCGCGCGCGGAGCTGAAGCGGCTCGGCAAGCTCGTGGAGTACAAGGCGCCGCGGATCCGCTACCAGCGTGCCGCGGAGACCATGTACCTGGAGGATGGCGCCGAGGTCCACTACCAGGACATGGTGCTCACGTCCGGCGACGTGGAGTTCGACGCGAACCGGGGCGTGATGACCGCGAGCGGCGACCCCGGTCCCGTGCTGAAGGACGCGGGGGGAGAGATCCGCGGCACGGACATGAACTATCACCTGGACGCGGGTCAGGGCGAGATCGTGGGCGGACGCACGAAGTTCGAGGATGCCTGGTACCGCGGCGAGGACATCTGGAAGCTCAGCGAGGACGAGCTCGCGATCCGCAACGGCTGGTTCACGACGTGCGACCTCGAGCACCCGCACTACGAGTTCGCTTCCAGGCAGATGAAGGTCTACCTCGGCGACAAGGTCGTGGCGAAGCCCGTCGTCTTCTACGTGCGTCACATCCCGATCCTCGCGGTTCCGTACTACATGGCGTCGCTCAAGAAGGGGCGCCAGTCCGGCTTCCTGCTGCCGAACCTGGAGCTCGGCGTGGACGACAGCCGGGGCCGGTTCATCCGGAACATGGGCTACTACTGGGCGCCGAACGACTACTACGACGCGAAGCTCACGTTCGACTTCTACCCGCAGCAGGATCGTCTCGTGACGCGTCTGGAGAACCGGTACGCGCTGCGGTACCGCTACTCGGGCTCCGTGAATCTCATGTACAACCGCGACGCCCCGAACAACCGGCGGGAGACGTCGCTGCGGTTCAACCACAAGCAGCAGCTCGGCGAGAATACCGATCTCACGGGCGACGGGACGTTCGTCTCCGCGGCGGACATCTTCAAGAACACGGACGACGTCGATCGACTCCAGCGCGACCTCTCGTCGCGAATCACCCTGAGCCACCGGTTCCGGGAGTCGAACCAGTCGCTGATCGCCCAGGTCACGCAGAACCGAAACCTGGATACGGGCTTCATCCGCGAGACGCTGCCCCAGGTCGACTACACGCTGCCGAGTCGCCCGATCCGCAAGAAGAGCGAGGACGACGACGACACGTTCTTCGTGCGCTCCCTCGCGAACGTCTACTACGGGCTCAGCGCGCAGGCGCTGCACGAGCGGCAGGAGAGCGTGGTCAACGACGTGAAGCAGGAGGAGCGCCATGTGGGCTCCGAGGTCAACGGCTCGCTCCGGACGACGTTCCCGCTCAAGGACTGGATCCGCCTGACGCCTTCGGCGACCGGCGACGCCGCCTGGATCGACGAGGATCGGCTCGGAGAGCGGAACCCGTTCCGCGCGACGTATCGTACGTCCGTCGCCGCGACCTCCGACATCTACGGCATGTTCCTGCGCCCGATCGGCCCCCTGAAGGGGGTCCGGCACGTCATCACGCCGAGTGCCTCCTGGAACTGGGCCCCGGAGTTCTCGGAGTACTTCTACACGGACTCGCTCGGCGTGGAGCGCGACCGCTTCTTCTCGTTCGGGTCGATCGGCGGGACGCCGCGCAAGACGAACAGCCTGAACTTCGCGATGCGGAATCTCATCCAGACGAAGTTCGATCGACACGGGCAGCCGCGACGCTACGATCTGTTCACGCTCCAGAACTCCATCGCGTACGACCTGCTCGCGCGCGATCGCGGCCAGCAATCCCTGTCCAACCTGTCGTCGAGCCTCGTGGTGCTGTCGTCGCTGCCCGTGAACCAGACGTGGACCGTGGCGCACGACCCGTACTCGTGGGGCCTGCGTTCGACGGCGGTGACGACCCGCGTGGGCATCTCCACGGGGTTGCTCCGGCGAGCCGCCTCGGCCGGCCGCTCGACCGCGGGAGGTGCGGTGGGGCCATCGGGCGGAGGGCCGGACGGTGCCGGGGCGGACAGCTCCGCCGCGAAGGACGACGCGGGCGGCGGGGGAGCGTTCGCCGCGCTCGCGAAACTGGCCAGCTCGATCGGCGACTGGTCGCTGGACGCGAGCCATACGTACCGCAAGACGCGCGGGGCCGAGCCCTCCACGAGCCTCGACATCCGTACGCGCTGGGACCCCTCCGAGCTCTGGAGCATCTCGTTCGACACGCAGTACGACCTGCGCACGGGAGACAACACCGGGCAGCGGTGGTCGGTCCACCGCAAGATCCACTGCTGGGAGCTCTCCTTCGATCGACGTCTGCTCGGCCGCGAGTGGCAGTACTACTTCCGGATCAACATCACGGATCTGCCGGACCTGAAGGCGGAACGCGCGCACGGACTCACGGGGTCGACGTCGTCGCTCGGATCGGGCGGGTTCCTGCCCTTGAACTAGCGGGCGGCGCCGGGGCGAGC
>JAGQIB010000054.1:0-2142 GCA_020431545.1 Gemmatimonadota bacterium | reverse complement strand
CGCCAGATCGCGCTCGCGTGGTACTGCGTGTCGCGCTCGGTGTCCCCGTTCGTGATCTCCACCGACGAGATCAGGATCCACGAGCGCGAGATCACGTAGTCGAGGTCCACGGACTTCCAGTTGAGATCCTTGTCCGTGTCCGCCGCGATCCGGTGCTCGTGACGTTGCCCGTAGGTCGCACCGAGCCGCAGTCGCGCGGTGACGTTCGAGGACGCCGAGAGCGACGCGAGGCGACCCTCCAGATCGTCGTTGCGATAGAGCGTGCTGCGGATCCGGCCGTCCAGGTTGCCCAGGCGGCGCATCCCCGCGCTGGCGAGCGCGGTGACGGACTCCGCTGTCCCGGCGCTGCCGCCGGTGGAGCGACGTCCGCTCAGGCCGAGGCGCGAGCGGCTCGCCGGCCGGAACGTCACGCCCGTCCAGACGCCCTGCCGGTATTCGTCGTCGAACGTGGTCTCCGGGGTCTCGAGGTCGCGGAACAGCCGCACGCTCCTCCGCGTGTCGACTCCGAGGTCCGCCGACCACCTCTCCGTGAACCGATAGCGGGCGCTGGCGAAGAGGCTCGTGAGCGTGACCGCGGGCTCGCCGGCCTTCGCCTTCCAGCCGCGATTGAGGTCGAACTCCTGCAGCGCGCTGACGAACAGCCGCGGCCCGGTCCAGCGGGCCTGCAGGGCCAGGTACTCGCGATCGATCACGCTGTCGTGGTAGCTCCCGATCGCGGAGGCCGTGAGTCGCCAGCGGATGCCGCCGGCCGGATCCTCCAGCAGCTCGAAGTAGGCGCCGTGCTCGCGGATGTGCGAGGAGAGGCCGTACGAGATCGGATCCGGCTGCGTGCCGTAGAACGCGCCGGCGCCCCATCGGGGACGGCGGTACTCGGCGAGCACGCCGTCGAAGACGTTGATCGTGGAGAGCGAACCGGAGAACTGCCGGCCCACCACGGCCCGGACTGCGGCCGAGTCGGGCTGCCAGGCGGCCTGCAAGCGATACACGCGGGAACGACTGCGATCCTCGCCCGGCAGGTAGGTGCGCCGGGCCCGGGCGTCGACCGTGAGGTGGACGTCCGGGTGCAGGTCGCTGTCGAGGCGCGCGTCGACGGCGGGTTCCGTGTAGCCCCGGCCGAACTCGGAGTCGTCCACCAGCCCGATGACGCGGAGACCGAGTCGACCGCGCACGCCGTGGCGACGAAGCCAGCCGTCGTCCCGCTTCGGGCCGCCGCGGCGTCGGTTCTCGGTCCGGGGCGCCGGCTTCGGGTCGGGAATCGACCGGAACGTGACCACGTCGCCGACCTTCAGTTCCACGTCGTCGGTGCGGGTGCACGATGTCCGCTTGGACGACACGGCCGTGACTTCGAGCGCCGTGAGGAACACGCCGTCGCGGAACACCTTGACCACGTCGCCGAGCCGCACGCCCGCGTCCGTGCCGGCGTCCACGTAGATCGTGGACGGTGTCACGTAGGTGATGCGGGCGCTCGTGTCCGCCGTATCGGCCGCCAGCGAAAGGCCGGGGCTGGCCAGAAGGATGGCCAGCCCCAGGAAGAGGATCGCGGATCGGAGTCTCCGGATCATGCCCGCCCGCGAGGATGGCAGTTGTAGCACGCGGCGCTGTTGTACTGGTAGCCGTTCTCTCCGCGATGGTCGTTGTCGACCTGGTTCCGGTTCGAGTGCTCGTGGCACAGGATGCATTCGAACTGCGAGAAGTTGTTCGGATTGACGTGGCACTCCGTGCAGTCGTTGTTCCACTTGCCCTGGTGCTTGCCGGAGTAGATCGGGAAGTACTGGCTGTCATGATCCCAGTCGGCCGGCGTCCATCCGGACGTGGTGTGGCAGTCCGTACACGAAGTCGGGAAACCGGCCGCCGCGTGATTCGGATTGTTCGTCCCGTTGTAGTCCGTCTGGTGACACGCATAGCAGTCCGTGGGCGTGCCGGAGTACTGGCCGCCGACGTGGCACTGCGTGCACTGCACGGTCGTGTGTCGACCCGTGAGCGGGAATCCGGTCGTGTTGTGATCGAACGACGCGGGCGTCCACGCGGTGGTCGTGTGGCAATCCGCGCACGTCGTCGGGAATCCGGACTGGACGTGGTTCGGATCCGTGGCCGAGTTGTAGTCGCCGGAATGGCAAGCGAAGCAGTCCATCGGCGTGCCCG
>JAGQIB010000053.1 GCA_020431545.1 Gemmatimonadota bacterium | reverse complement strand
GATCCTCGTCGTGCTGCAGCTCGACGGGGGAAACGACGGCCTGAACACGATCGTTCCGGTCGAGGACGACGAGTACCGCCGGGTGCGGCCGACGCTCGGAGTGGACGCGAAGTCCACGCTCGCCCTCGGGGCCGGCTACGGACTGCACCCGAATCTCCGCGGGCTCGCCTCGTTGTGGGAGCGCGATCGTCTCGCGATCGTGCAGTCGGTCGGCTATCCGAACCCGAACCGGTCGCACTTCCGCTCCACCGAGATCTGGCATGCCGGCCACTTCGACCCGCTTCCGGACTCCGGTTGGCTGGGTCGGGCGCTCGAGCAGCCGGGGGCGTCCGATCATCCGGCGTCGGGAATCGCGATCGCCGACTCCCGTCCGCTGATTCTGGACAACCATTCGTTGCTCGGCGTGACGCTCCGCGATCCCGCCGCGTTCCGGCAGCCGACGTGGTCGCTGGATCCCGAGTCCGCCGGCGATCCCGAGAAGCTGCAGGAGTTCCTGCGCCGCGTGGAGTCGCGCGCGCGCATCTCGGCGGAGACCGTGCAGGAAGTCCTCGGGCGCGGTCGGAACTCCCTCCCGTATCCGGAAACGCAGCTCGGGAACGAGCTCTCGCTCGTCGCTCGATTCATTGCCGGCCGCGCGCCGACGCGGGTCTATTACCTCACGCAGACGGGCTACGACACGCACGCGCGCCAGCAGACGAAGCACGAGGAGCTGCTGCAGGAACTCGGCGACGCGCTGGTCGCGTTCGTCGACGACCTGGAGCGGAACGGCGACCTCGACCGCGTGGTCCTGTTCGCGTTCAGCGAGTTCGGACGTCGGGTCGCCGAGAACGGGAGCCTCGGCACCGACCACGGAGTGGCGGGGCCGTGCTTCGTGGTCGGCTCGCGAGTGCGGGCGGGGCTGCACGGGCAGGCGCCGTCTCTGGCGCCGGAGACGCTGCTCGCGGGGGACGTGGCGCCGACCACGGACTTCCGATCGCTGTACGGCGAGCTGCTCGACCGCTGGCTCGGCGTTCCTTCGCGCGACGTGCTCGGCTCCGCGTTCCCGTCGCTCGGGGTCCTCGGCTAGCGAATGGCGCGCGCTACTTGCGCTTGAGGAGTCCCTTCAGCGCGTCGTCGAGCTTCGGTGCCTTCGTGGTGTCGGCCGCCGCGGAGTCCGAACCGAACAGTTGCTGGAGCAGCTTGTCCTTGCCCTTCTCCAGCTCCTTCTGAACGTTCTGCTTCGCGTTCTCGGCGATACGCTGGGCGAGCTTGGTCCGGTCGAGATCGACCTTCGGGGCCTTGGCGTCGCCGTGGATGCGAAGGTCCACGATCAGTCGACCCGAAGATCCGGCGAGCAGATTGGCGAGGTCGCGCCCGGCCTTGCGACGCATCTCGTCGGAGAGCTGCTCGGAAAGCTCCGTCGTGGCTCGGTAGTCGAGGTCGCCGTTGACGCCCACGGATCCGTTGACGGACCAGTTTGCGTCCGGCGCGTGGACCACGAGATCCTCCGTAACGAGCCGGCCGTCGCGGAACGAGAAGGGCGCCACGAGATCGCGGAACGGAATCGTCTCGCGTTCGGAGAGGCCCAGCGCCTGCCAGGCGCGCTGCACCGCCGGCGTCGCCTCGATGCGGCCGCTCGTCGCCTTGACGTTGCCCTGCCCGGTGAGTGCCGCGAGGACCTGCTCGGGGGTGGCGCCGCGACCGGAGAAGCTCGAGCTCAGATCGAGCGAACCGTGGAGCAGGTTCCTCGCGGGCGTCATGGCGGAGAGCATGCCGTTCGCGTCGAGACCGGTCGCCTGCGACTCGATCTCGAAAGCGGGATCGAGGCGGTCGGCGAGGTCCACGCGCGCGTTGCCCACCACGTGCCCGTTCCACAGCGTGCCGGCGATGTCGTCGACCTGGAGGAGCGACTTCTCGTCGATCCGAAAGCGCCCGGTCACGTCGGTGAGCGGCGCGTTCTGCGCCTGCACGCGCGGGGCGCGGAACGTGCCGTTCGCGGTGGCCCCGGCGATCGTGAGCTCGGAGTCGAAGCGCTCCAGTGTGACGGTGGCGAGCTCCGCGCGCGCGAAGTGCGCGGTGACGTCGCCCTCGTCGACGCGCAGATCGGCGTTCATCGTGACGCCCGTCATCACCGCGCCCTCCGTGAAGAGGGAATCCACGGCGAGGTGAACCCGCGTGGGAACGACCGGGAGCGGCGGCACGAGCGGCGGTGACGACGGCGCCGCCGCGTTCACGGTGGTCGGCGCGCCGACGGCGGTGCCCCCGGCGGCGGGGGCCGGCACGGGTGGTGCGAGTTCGCGGAGATCGAGCCGGGACGAGGTTCCGTCGAAGGACACGTGGGGCGCGCCGAGCAAGTCCGTCACGCTGCCGTGGCCGCGGAAGGGAGAGCTGCCGATCCGACCCGACACGTCGCTCAACGTGGCGTCGGTGCCGTGGAGCGTCGCGCGACCGTTCAGCTCGGTGACCGGCTGGCGAAGCTCGTCGGATTCGTAGCTGCCGTTCGCGAGCGTGATCTCGCCCGCCAGCTTCGCGGTCGTCGGCTCCGCCGCGACGCCGGTCGCGGTCAAGTCGAGCTTCGCGTCGCCGGCCAGCCGAACTCCGGCCGGGAGCAAGCCCGTCTGCGTCCACGTCGCGAGGTCCGCGTCGCCGCGGATCGCGACGTCGTAGCGGGAGGTCGGAAGGCCGGGATCGGAGACCCAGCCCGCCAGGGAGACGTCGCGGCCATCGATTCGCCCCGAGAGGTCGGCCACGCGGATCGTATCGGCGGTCGCGGCGATCGAGCCGTTCAGTTCCTGAAGCGCCTCGGGGAAGCCCTCCATCGAGAGCTGTGCTCCCTGCAGCTCGATGTCGGCCTCCCACGCCGGCGCAGTGGGGCCGCCGAGCGGACCGTGCACCTGCGCCTGCAGGCGGACCGGACCGGAAGCCCGCGGTCTGCGTCCCTCGGGCCAGGCGCCGCTCGGGATCAGCGGCAGCAGATCGGAGAGTTCGTACGTCCGCGGAGCGAGCGCGAGCTCGATCTCGGGAGCCTCGGGCATTCCGCGGAGCGCTCCCTGCGCTTCCAGCAGGAGAGGCGACGCCTCGAGACGCAGCGCGTCGAACGTCGCGGCGCCCTCGGGCCCGGACCACTGCAGCGTGAACGCGAGCCGTGGTTCCATTCGCTCCACCGTGTCCCGCCACGCCTCGAGCGCGGGCAGGTTCAAGGAAGCGAGCGAGAGGTCGCCATCCGTGCGCACGACCTGCCCGCCGGCTTCGATCTCGACGCGGGCCGCGAGGTCCAGCCCCTCGAGCGAGAAGTCGGCGGAGTCGCCGGGCGCTTCCCACCGGAACGCTCCGTTCGTCACGCGAACCTGCTCGATCACGGTGGTGAGATCGGAGGCGGGAGGACTGCCGCCCCCTTCCCGCGGGCGCGAGTTCGACGTGGCGGTCGCGGCCGAGGGTGCGAGCACGACGTCGGGTCTCTCCAGCTCGAGGCGCCTGACCACGAGTCGACGCGAGAGGAGAGGGCCGAGGTCGAACTCCAGGAGCCCCGAGTCGAGGGTCGCGTGCGGGGTCGATCCGTTCGCTCCGATCTCGAGACCGCGCAGCCGAATGCCGGGCGGCGAGTACGAAAGGCGGGCTTCGTCGAGTCGGACCGGCAGCCCGGTCGCTTCGCTCGTTCGCGAGACGAGGGTGGAACGCAGCCGCTCCGGCGAAAGAGTGACCGAGATCACGACGACCGCGATCAGAAGGACCGCGACGAATGCGCCGACGGTCCAGCCGAGTACGCGCAGCGGACTGCTCCTGGCCAAGTTCCACTCCCTTCCCCGGGGCTTCCACGACCGGAGAGCTCACGAGACCTTCGGCTCGGGCGCTACCGGAATCCGAGACGTTCGAGAACCCGCGCCGTCGCCGGGCAATGCTCGCCGAGAGCGGGATCCGCGGCAAGTCGATGCAGATCCTCCGGGCGATCGACGTCGTACCACGTTCCGATCGTCTCGAGGTGCACCCCGCACGCCCGCGCCCGGTTCCGGGTGATCGCCGCGACGTTCGCGGTGCTCCAGGGCACGTCGGCGAACATCCCGGGCAGATCGCGCGGCAGGGCAAGGCATGCGTAGCCACCATCCTCGGTCGGGATCCAGGCCGCGCGGTCGCCGGCGGCGATCTCGAGGCAGCGCCGAAGCCACGCCCCGGGGACGTTCGGATGATCGGACCCCAGGACCGCGACCGGCCCTCCGTGTGCCGCAAAGGCGGCGGCGGTGATCCGGGCCAGCCGCGAGCCGAGATCCCCCGGCCCCTGGCGCAACCACGGCACTTCTCTGCCCATCCGTTGCAAGAGATCGGCCGGATCGTCGTCATCCGGGAGCGCGACGGACCACGGGATCCCCGTCGCGTCGAGGGTCGCCGCCAGGTCGGACAGGAACGCCCCGGCCAGGGTGGCCGCCTCCTCCGGCCCGATCGACGGGATGAGCCGCGTCTTGACGCGACCGGGGCGGGGGGACTTGGCGACGAGGAGGATTCGTGACAAATTGCGGGGCCCGACTGTCAAGAATGGCGGGATGGGAGGTCGATCCACGGATCGACGGGAAAAATCGGGGAAATCCGAGAAACGACCTTGCAGGTCTTACGCGGCCCCCGGTAGAATCTACGCGTCGACCCATCCGCATGTCGACTTGCGCCTCAAAGAGGGCTCCGGCTTGCCGGGGTCCATGGGAGAAGAACAACGATGCGTCTCACTCCTCGAGTCCTCCTGGCTCTCGCCGGGCTTCTCGTTGCGCTGCCGGCCTTCGCGGACGACGCCGGTTTCTCGGATCTTCCGGGCGATGGGGAATCGCGAGCGCAGCTGACCCGCCACATCGGCGGGGGCAACGGCGACATCGAAGGACACCCGATTCTTGGTGATGACGACAACGTCGTCGTGCCGGAACCGGGAACGCTGGCCTTGCTCGGTCTGGGCCTGGTCACGCTGGGGGTCGCACGCCGCCGCCGTTCGTAGCCGAGCTTCGATCCCGGTGATTCCGAGTGAAGCGTGAGCGCGGCGGGGAACCGCGCATCTCGCTTTCTCTTCTCTCCTTCGTTCACTTCGTCAGGCCGCTTCTTCTTCGCGGGTTCCGAACTGGAGCTCGACGAGCCGCGCGTACAGCCCACGCCGCGCGAGCAGCTCGTCGTGGGTTCCCGACTCGGCGACCCGCCCCTGATGGAACACGAGCAGTCGGTCGGCGTCGCGCACCGTGGAGAGTCGGTGCGCGACCACGATCGACGTGCGCCCGCGCAGCAGTTCCTCCAGCGCTTCCTGGATCAGCCCCTCGGTCTCCGCGTCCACGGAAGACGTCGCCTCGTCGAGCAGCAGCACGTCCGGATCGCGGGCGAGTGCGCGTGCGAACGACAGGAGCTGTCGCTGCCCGACCGAAAGCGAGCGACCGCGCTCTCCCAGCAGCTCGCCCTTGCCCAGTGGGAGTCGATCGACGACCGCCTTCGCGCGGGAAGTCACGAGTGCGCGCTCGAAGTCGTCCTCGCCGATCGACGGGTCTCCCATGCGAACGTTCCACTCGACGTCGGCGGAGAACAGGAACACGTCCTGGAGCACCATTCCGATCCGCTGCCGGACGGTGCGGGGGTCGAGTGACGCGAGGTCCTGTCCGTCGATGAGGATCCGGCCGGACGTGGGTCGATAGAACCCCAAGAGGAGCGAGAGGACCGTGCTCTTGCCGGCGCCGGTCGCTCCGACGAGCGCGACGCGCTCGCCCGGGTGCACGCGGAACGAGACGTTCTCGAGAACGGGCTCGTCGTCGCGGTAGCGGAACGAGACGTTCTCGAACTCGATCTCGCCCGCGATTCGCGAGACGTGCCCGAGATCCGGCTGGCGATCGAAGTCCTCTTCCGGGGTGCGGTCGAGGATCCCGAAGATCCGCTCGCACGCCGCCATGGCGGCCTGCAGAACGTTGTACTTCTCGCTCAGATCCCGCAGCGGGACGAAGAAGCGCTGCACGTACTGCAGGAAGGCCACGAGTTCGCCGAACGTGAGGGCGCCCTGGATGACCCGACCGCCGCCGTTCCAGAGGATCAGGGCGAGCGCCAGCGCGAGCAGGAACTGCACGATGGGGAAGAAGATCGAGAACGCGCGAACGGTGTCCGTCCAGGCGTCGCGGCAGCCGGCGTTCTGCTCCTCGAACAGCACGTCGTTCGTCGGTTCGCGGCCGAACAGCTTGACGACCTCGATGCCGGAGAACGTCTCCTGCATCACGGTGTTCATGCCCGCCACCCGCTCCCGTGTCGCGCGGAAGCCGTCGCGGGCCTTCTTCCGGAAGAACACGGAGGCGCCCACGAGGAAGGGCAGCACCGCGAAGCTGATGATCGCGAGTCCGGGGTTCATCCAGAACAGCACGATCGTGATGCCGACCAGCGTGACCACGTCGGCGATGATCGTGACGATGCCGGACGTGAGGAGCTCGTTCAGCGTCTCGACGTCCGACGTGACGCGCGAGACGGTCGTCCCGACCGGTGTGCGGTCGAAGTAGCGGAATCCCATCCGCTGGAGATGCCCGAACAGGTCCGTCCTCAGGTCGTGCATGATCGACTGGCCGGTGCGGATGAGCAGCAGATACTGCACGTAGCCGATCAGGAACGTGGC
This sequence comes from Gemmatimonadota bacterium, assembly GCA_020431545.1. Taxonomy (GTDB): domain Bacteria; phylum ARS69; class ARS69; order ARS69; family ARS69; genus JAGQIB01. The sequence continues at coordinate 1,966 of JAGQIB010000053.1, read as the reverse complement.
CACGAGGACGCCGACGTATCCGAGGCAGACCTTCGCGAGGAGCGCGCGGTCGCCGTGGGGGATCGCCTGGTCGATCGCGATCTTCGTGAGCCACGGACCGACGAGGTCCAGCAGGCCGGCCACGAACAGCAATCCGAGCGAGATCGCGAGCGGTGTGGCGTAGGGACGTACCCAGGCGGTGACCCGCAGGAGGATCTTCGCATCCTTGCGATGCTCGTCGCCGGCGGCGCCGAGGTGCTTGCCGATCCGCGCGCCGGATCTCATGCGGCCTCCTCCTCGTCGTCGCTGCGTGCCCCGTTCGCGGCTCCGGCCTCGATCTCGGCGAGCAGGCGTTGCCTCCGGACGAAGCGGGCGAACGCGCCGGCGCGCTCGAGCAATTCCTCGTAGGTCCCGTCCTCGACGACCTTTCCGTCCTCCAGGTACACGATCCGTTCCGCACGCCGGATCGTGGCGAGACGGTGCGAGATCAGGACCACGGTGACGTGTCCGAGCACCTCCGGAAGGCGCTTCAGGATCGACTCCTCGGTGCGCGTATCCATGTTGGAGAACGCGTCGTCGAACACGATGACCCGGGGCTGACGGATCAGCGCGCGAGCGAGCGTGACTCGCTGCCGTTGACCGCCGGAGAGCGTCACGCCGCGCTCGCCCACCAGCGAGTCGAACCCCTCCTGGAACGCCTCGATCTCCGTGGTGAGCTGGGCGAGGTCCGCGATCCCCTGGACCTCGGAGCGGGTCGCGTCCGGTCGTCCGAGCTCGACGTTCTCGGCGATCGTCTCGGAGAACAGGAACCCCTCCTGCGGCACGAACGACAGCTGCCGACGCAGCGACACGAGATCCCAGTCCCGCACGGACAGGCCGTCCAGACTCACGGTGCCTTGATCCGCTTCGATGAGCCGCGCGAGCAGGCGGGCAACCGTGCTCTTGCCCGATCCCGTCGGGCCGACGACGGCCACGACCTGACGCGCGGGAATCGTGAGATCCAGATCGTCGAGGAGCTTCCGGCCCGTCCGCTCCACGGTGACGTGATCGAACCGGATCTCGCCTTCGCCGGCGGGGAGGGGGCCGGCCCCGTCGAGCGTTTCGGTCGGTTCGGCGAGCAGCTCCTGCAGACGGAGCCAGGAAGCGCGCCCGCGCTGGAACAGGTTCAGGGTCCAGCCGAGCGCGGCCATCGGCCACATGAGCAGGGCCAGGTAGCCCGAGAACGCCACGAAGGATCCGAGCGTGATGCGCTGCTCCATCACCAGCAGTCCGCCGCGCCACAGCACGAGCGCCATGGCCGTGCCGGTGAACAGCGTCATCGCCGGCAGGAAGAGACGCTGCACGCGCGCGAGGTCGAGATTGCGCTCGCGATACTCGTGGCTCGCCTCCGCGAAGAGCTTCCGCTGGCTGTCCTCGCGCGCGAACGCCTTCACCACGCGCACGCCCTCGAGGTTCTCGCGCACGCGCGACGTGAGGGCGGCGAACCCTTCCTGGACCCGGGTCGCGCGGACGTGCACGTGCTTCATCACGAACACGACCGCGACCGTGACGAGCGGGAGCGGCGCGAGCGCGATCACGGTGAGCTCCGGCGAGATCCGGAGCATCAACACGATCGAGAAGGACAGCACGAGCACGGTGTTCGCCGTGTACATGAGGCCCGGTCCGATGAACATGCGGACGGAGTTCAGATCGTTCGTCACGCGGGCCATGAGATCACCGACTTCGAAGCGCTCGAAGAACCGCATGGGCACGCGCTGAAGGTGCTCGTAGAGGTGGCGGCGGAGGTCGTACTCGACGTCGCGGGAGACGCCGATCAGGCGCCAGCGCATCAGCCAGCGGAAGAAGCCTTCCGCGGCGGCGGCGGCCACGAGTGCGAGCGCCCACTGCCACACGGGCCGGCCGGTGGCGTCGCCCCGGAGGGAGTCGATTCCGCCCTTCAGGAGCCAGGGGCCCAGGGCGGACAGCAGATTCGTCCCGAGGACGCCGA
>JAGQIB010000052.1 GCA_020431545.1 Gemmatimonadota bacterium | reverse complement strand
ATCGGCGTGAGCGGGTTCTTGATCTCGTGCGCCACGCGACGCGCGGCGTCACGCCACGCGGCGACGCGCTCGGCCCGGACGAGTCGCGCCTGCGACGCCTGGAGTCGCGCGCCCATGCGATTGAAGGATTCCACGAGCTCCGCGACCTCGCCGTCGGCCTGGATGTCCGCGCGATGGCGCAGGTCGCCGCCCGCGAGTCGATCGGCCGCCGCGGCGAGCTCCGTCACGGGGCGACTCACGCGACGCGCCGTGCGTCGCGCCAGCACGTAGGCCGCGAAGCCGGTGATCGCGATCATCACCGCGAGCCCGGCCGCGGCCACCGTGCGCAGCACGGGCGCGAAGCGCGAGCCGAGCTGCTGGGCGCTGGAGTAGAGGCGGCTGGAAGCGTCGAGCGCCTCGGCGAGCTCGGGATCGAGTCGACGTCCGAGGGCGCGGGCCGCCCCGGCCTCGCCGTCGAAGAAGCGCAGCGACTCGCCGGCGCGGGAAGATGGCCGCCGCCCGTCCGCGAGCGCCGCCCAGTCCTCGGCGCCGGGGACGCCGAGCGCCTCGTCGACCTCGGTCCGCGCGACGACGCGGGTCCCGTCGCCGGGCTGTTCCCAGGCGATGAAGTCGAAGCCGGCGTCCGCGAGTCGGCGGCGGACCTGATCGATCTCGGCGCCCTCGGCGGGTCGGTGCGGCAGTTCCGGGAACAGGCGGGTCGCGTCGAATTCGAGGCGATCGCGGGTCTCGCGGGCGAGCAGCGCGGCCCGCTCGAACGCGTCGCCGATGACGGGGCTCGAGATCCGCTCCAGTCCGGTGCGGGTGACTCCCGCCGCGAAGAGCGCGAGCAGGAGCAGCGGGAGCGCGGCGAGCAGCAGGAAGCTCACCAGCAGGCGGGTCTCGAGTCGGCGGAATCGCACCGCGCACTCTCCCGGGAGAAACGGGGCCGGACGGGAACGGGACGTCGACCATTCCAGCGGGCACGTCGCCGGCTGTCAACGTCGCGGGTGGCGGGGCGGCGTCCGGGCACCGCCCGTGGCGCGACTCGGCCGGCCGGGACCGCCCCGGCGACGCGTTTGCGCGTGCAGGCGACCCGTCGACCCGCTACGCTTCCGGGATGCGTGAACCTGTCCTCCTCGTGACCGGCGCGAACGGCGAGATCGGCCACGGGCTCATCGAACGGATCGGCCGGGATCGGCGCGAGAAGATCGTCGCGCTGGATCTCACGCCGCTCGATCCGCGTCTCGCCGAGTTCTGTCACGAGTCGCTCGTCGGGTCGATCCTCGACGAAGCGCTGCTGGACCGCCTCGTCTCCCGCTACGAGTTCCGGACGATCTTCCACCTCGCCGCGCTGCTCTCCACCCGCGCGGAGTTCTCGCCGCGCGCGGCGCACGACGTGAACGTCTCCGGCACCCTGAACCTGCTGCAGATGGCGGCGGACCAGACCGAGTGGTCGGGACGCCGGGTGAAGTTCCTGTTCCCGAGCTCCATCGCCGTGTACGGCCTGCCGGACCTCGAGGAGAAGGCGCGAGCCGATCGCGTGCGCGAGAAGTCCTGGAACCTGCCGACCACGATGTACGGCTGCAACAAGATCTACTGCGAGCAGCTCGGCCGGTACTACTGCTCCTACTACAAGCAGCTCGGTGCGGCGGACGGGGTCCGCGGAGTGGATTTTCGCGCGCTCCGTTTCCCGGGGCTGATCTCGGCGGTCACGGTCCCCTCCGGGGGAACGTCGGATTTCATTCCCGAGATGCTGCACGCGGTCGCGAGTGGGCAGGAGTATGCGTGCTTCGTGCGCGAGGACACGCGCATCCCGTTCATGGCGATGCCCGACGCGATCAAGGCGCTCCTGATGCTGGAGGCGGCGAGCGAGGATTCGCTCTCCTGGCGCAGCTACAACGTCACGAGCTTCAATCCGAGCGCGGCCGAGTTCCGGGACGAGCTCGCGAAGCGCTGGAACGACGTCCGTGTGACGTTCGAGCCGCACCTCAAGCGGCAGAGCATCGTGGATTCCTGGCCGGCCGACGTGAACGACGACGCGGCGCGCGAGGACTGGGCGTGGGCACCGGACTACGACCTGCCCCGCGCGCTCGACGACTACCTCGTGCCCGGAATGCGCGGGCGGATCGAGGCAGGAGAGGGCGCGTGACGGAGGCGACCCCGGCCGGCGAGGTCGCCCGGTTCTTCCAGGCGCTCGCGGACGAGACCCGGCTCGCGCTCGTGGACCTGCTGCGCGAGCGTGAGCGGACGGTCGGGGAGCTCGTGGAAGAGGTCGGCTGCCCGCAGCCGAAGGTCTCCCGTCATCTCAAGGTGCTGAAGGAGGCGGGGCTCGTGCGCGACCGCCGCGACGGACGGAACGTGTCGTACGCGCTCGTCACCCGCCCGCACTGGCCGGCGGAAGTGCGACGCTGGATCGACGGTCTGGAGGCGGGGCTTCCCGCCGCGGAGTTCCTCGGCGAGGCGGGACGGACATCGACCGCCGACGTGGTGTCCTCGGGGGCGAAGGACCGCCGACGGACCGCGGTCCGACCGCACGATCTCGATTCGTATCTGCTCTGATCTGCAGGCCGACTCCCGCCGGCCGAGGCTTCCGCTCGACCGGCGACGGGTCAGCTCTCGTGCGATTCACCCTCTTCTTCGCCGCGCGGCGCCTCGCCGGCCACGGCGACCCACGCGCGAAGCGTTTCGATCTCGGGTTCGGAGACCTTCGCGTCGCGGTGGATGAGCAGGTACGGCTTGAGCGGCATCTCGCCGTGCTCCACTTCCTCGAGCACTTCCGAGACCTTGTGGCGCTGGCGACGCTCCGGGTAGTCGCCGAACTCCGAGAAGTTCAGCTTCTCCCGACCCTCGCGGACGTCCTTGGCGACGAGCCACGAAGCGGGCGCGACGCGCGAGTACCACGGCCAGCGAGTCTGGTTCGAGTGACAGTCGGCGCAGCTGCGATCGAGGATCGCCTGCACCGCGGGCGGGGCGTCGATCGCCTGCGTCACGGGAGGATTCGTGCGCTCCACGGGCACGAACTGGATTCCCGCGAACAGGACGACGAGGCCGATCAGGATCTTCTTCATGGCGGGCAAGATAGCGGATCGGCGCGTACTTGGCACGCGGGAAGGTCGTGGGCCGCTTGATCGGGTCCCGCGGCTCCCGTAGGTTCCCTCGATGATCGAGGACGCTCTCATCGTGGGCGCCGGGCCGATCGGGCTCGCGTGTGCCCTTTCCGCCCGGCGGCGCGGGATCGATCCGCTCGTGATCGACCAGGGGGCCGTGGTCGAGTCGATCCGCCGGTATCCCACGGCGATGCGGTTCTTCACGACCCCCGAGCTGCTGGAGATCGGCACGCATCCCTTCCCGTGCGCGGGGGAGAAGCCGACCCGCGAGGAGGCGCTGAAGTACTACCGCGGCATCGTGCGCCGGGAGGGGTTGCGGGTGCGAACGTACACGCGGCTCGAGAACGTCCGCCGCGACGGTCCCGAACTCGTGGCGGACATCGCCGGTTCGAGCGGCGCGGACACGATCCGCACGCGTCGCCTCGTGATCGCGACCGGCTACTTCGACCATCCGAACCGGCTCGACGTTCCGGGGGTGGACCTCCCGCACGTCTCCGTGCGCTTCGACGAAGCGCACGCGAGCTTCGAGCGCGACGTGGTCGTGGTCGGCGGTGGCAACTCCGCGTGCGAGGCGGCGCTCGAGCTGTTCCGGGCGGGCGCGCGCGTCACGATCGTGCACCGGCGCCCGGAGCTCAAGAAGACCGTGAAGTACTGGGTTCGCCCCGACGTGATGAATCGCATCGCGGCCGGAGAGATCGCTGCGCGCTTCGACACGGTGGTCACGCGCATCGAGGATCGCGGCGTGCGGGTGTGGGGTCCGGCGGGCGAGGAGATCCTGCCGGCCGATCGCGTGTACGTACTGCTCGGCTACCAACCGGACTTCGAGTTGCTGCGCCGCATCGGCGTGGAGCTCGCCCCCGACACGCTCGTTCCCCGACTCGACCCGGAGACACTGGAGTCGAACGTTCCCGGCGTGCACGTCGTGGGCAGTATCACGGGCGGTCGCAAGGTCTCCGAGATCTTCATCGAGAACGGTCGCTTCGACGGCGAGAAGGTGTTCGGCCCGCGCCCGGACTGAGCCCCATGGACCTCGAGCGGTTCTACGCGGATCACGCGCGCATCTACGACTGGACCCGGTTCTATCTCGCCGACCGCGACCGCGCGCTGGCCGCGCTCGACGTGCGCCCGGGGCACCGGGTGATCGACTTCGCCTGCGGCACCGGCACGAACCTGCGTCTCCTGCGCGACACGGGGGCCACGCTCGTGGGCGTCGACGCGTCGGCCGCGATGCTCGACGTGGCCACGCGCAAGTGCCCCGAGGCGGAATTCGTGAGGGACGACGTACGCACGGTGTCGCTGGCGCCCGCCGATCGCGTGCTGATGACCTACGCACTGTCGATGGTTCCGGACTGGCCGGCGGCGACCGCGAACCTCGTGCGCCACGTGAAGCCGGGTGGCGTGCTCGTGGTCCTGGACTTCGACCGCCCGCGCGGATTCTGGGCCGCACTGGGACCCCTGCACCGCGCCTGGTTCGACCGGTTCGGCGTCCGGACCGGCCTGCCCGTGGCCGACGCGATCCGGCCGCACTTCGACCGGGTCGGCATCTCGAGCCGGAACGGAGGCTGGAACTTCGTGGTGGAGGGTCGGGGCGCGCTCGGCCCCGGAGCCGGGGGCGGTTCGTAGAGCTGCGCCGCCCGTCCGCCGGATGACACGGCCGCCCCCACGCGATACCCTGGAACGTTCCCGAGGAGGCGCCCGTGACGAAAGCCCGCATCCTGATCGTGGACGACGAGGCGTCGATCCGGGAGTCGCTCGCCCGCGTCCTCGAGTACGAGGACTACGCGGTGTCCTCCGCGCCCGACGGGCCGCGCGCGCTCGAACTGCTCGCCGAGCGTCGCTTCGACCTCGCGCTGCTCGACATCAAGATGCCGGGGATGGACGGCCTCGAGGTGCTGGAGCGCGCCCGGAAGGTCGCGCCGGACCTGGTGTGCATCATGGTCTCCGGTCACGGCACCGTGCAGACCGCGGTCGAAGCCACGAAGCTCGGCGCCTACGACTTCCTCGAGAAGCCGCCGGACCGCGACCGCCTCCTGCTCACGATCCGCAACGGACTCCAGAAGGCGGTGCTCGCCGGCGAGACGTCGGAGGCGCGCAAGCGCCTCGGCAAGAACCTCGAGATCGTGGGCGAGTCGGCGGCCGTGAAGGCGGTCCTGCGGCAGATCGACAAGGTCGCCCCCACGAACGCCACCGTGCTCATCACCGGCGAGAACGGGACCGGCAAGGAACTCGTGGCGAACGCGATCCATCGCGGCAGCACGCGCGCGGAGGGACGCTTCCTGCAGATCAACTGCGCGGCCATTCCCGAGGAGCTGATCGAGTCCGAGCTGTTCGGCCACGAGCGCGGCGCCTTCACGGGCGCGACGCAGCGACGCGAGGGAAAGTTCGAGGCGGCGGACGGCGGCACGCTGCTGCTGGACGAGATCGGGGACATGAGCCCCACCGTGCAGGCGAAGGTGCTGCGCGTGCTGGAAGAGGGTCGCTTCGAGCGCGTGGGCGGGACGAAGTCGATCGACGTCGACGTGCGCATCCTGGCCGCGACGAACAAGGAGTTGCCGGAGGCGGTGAAGCGCGGCGAGTTCCGCGAGGATCTGTTCTTCCGCCTGAACGTCGTGCCGATCCGCGTGCCGGCGTTGCGCGAGCGCCGTGACGACATCCCGCTCCTGGTCGAGCACTTCCTGCAGCTGTACTGCGAGCGCGAGGATCGACCGCCGGTGGAGATCGCGCCCGAGGTGCTCGAGGGCCTCGCGGCGCACGACTGGCCGGGCAACGTCCGCGAGCTCCGCAACACGCTCGAGCGCATGGTCATTCTCTCGGACGGTCTGCGCCTCGGCCGCGAGGACCTGCCGACGGGTCTCGGCCCGGCGACCTCCCTCGCGTCGGCGGCACCGGGTGCGGGTCCGGGGACCGCCGACGGCGCGACCGCACTCGGAGGCATCCTGGATCTTCCCTCGTTCTCGGAGTTCCAGGACGCGGCCGAGCGTGCCTATCTCGCTCACCATCTCGCCCGCAACCACTGGAACGTGCAGCGCACCGCGAAGGAGCTCGCGATGCAGCGCAGCAACCTCTACAAGAAGATCGAGAAGTACGGTCTGAGGGAGACGACATGAGCCCCGTACTGTCCGAGCTGTTCCGCACGCGCGAACCCTCCGCGATCCGCGTCGCCGGCCTGCGCTTCGCCGAGCGCGGCGACGACACGAAGGCCGTCAACGTGGCGATCGGCAACGTGTCGTTGCCCATGCATCCGGCGATGATCGAGCGGCTCGAGAATCTCCGGGCGCCGGGATCGCCGTTCGAGAACGGCGTCGTGGCGTACACCGCGACCGGCGGTACGCCCGAGGCGAATCGCGCGTTCCTGCACGTCCTCGCGAGCTCGGGGTTCGACCCCGAGGGCATCCACTGTCAGATCACGCAGGGCGGAAGCGAGGCGATGGAGCTGATCGTGGCAGGCGTGTGCGGCCCGCCCGCCTCCGGCGAGCGCCCGCTGCTGCTGATCGACGCCGCGTACACGAACTACACCGCGTTCGCGGAACGTCTCGGTCGGGCCACCGTGAGCATCACGCGCGAACTCGGCGAAGACGGGCAGTTCACGTTGCCGGATCTGGAGGACATCGAGCGCGTCATCGTGCGCGAGAAGCCGGGCGCGCTGGTGGTGATTCCCTACGACAATCCCACCGGACAGTTCTTCCCGCAGGAGTCGCTCGTGGAGCTGGCGCGCCTGTGCGTGAAGCACGACCTGTGGATCGTATCCGACGAGGCCTATCGCGAGCTGTACTACGTGGAGGGCGAGGCCTGTTCGATCTGGGCGATCGGGGAGGACGAAGTGCCGGGGATCCGCGGTCGCCGCATCGGGATCGACTCGTCGTCCAAGGTGTGGAACGCGTGCGGTCTGCGGATCGGCGGCCTCCTCACGGACAGTGCCGAGTTCCATCGCCGCGCGACGGCCGAGCACACGGCGAGCCTGTGCCCGTCGGCCATCGGCCAGTGGATCTTCGCCGCGCTGAACGACGTTCCGGCCGCCGAGCTTCGTGCCTGGTACGCCCGTCAGCGTGACTACTATCGGTCGATGCTGCACGACTTCACGTCGCGCACCCGCGAGCTGTTGCCGGACGCGATCGTCTCGAGCCCGGACGCGGCTCTGTATTCCGTGGTCGACGTCCGTCGAATGGCGCCGGACTTCGACGCGCTGGAGTTCGTGCTGTGGTGCGCGTCGGAGGCGAGCGTGGCGATCGCCGGCGAGCCGCACACGCTGCTGGTGGCGCCCATGGCCGGCTTCTACGATCTGCCGGCGGACGAGAATCCGGGTCGGACCCAGATGCGGATCGCCTACGTCGTGCCGCCGGCCGACATGGCGAAGGTGCCGGATCTGCTCGCGGCCCTGCTCGAGCAGTGGCTCGAGCGGACCGCCGGCGTGGGGCGAGGCGCCGCGAGCCGGGGGACGTCGGGGCGCGCTCGGCGCGCCTGACGAAGTTTTTCTCCGCCTCGATTCCAACGAACGCTCCCCGACCGGCGTCCGACGAGGAGTGACGCTTCTCCCGACGCCGAGATCCGGAGTCCGGGAGCGCGCCTTGCTGTCGGTGCGCGCTCGCCCGTCGCCGCGACCCTTCCCCGGGAGGAGACGGAGCCGGCCCCGGAGGCTTCATGAATCGAACGCGACTCGCGCCGCGCCGCGCCGTCCTCGGACTCCTCGCGGTTCTCGGAGTGCTCGGTGTTGTCGGTGCCCGGACATCCGCCGCACCGGCCGACGACTGGGACGTTCGGACGCGCGCGCTGGAAGCCTATCGCGCGCAGGACTGGCCCCTCGCGATCGAACGGTACGCTCGCTCGGTGGAGTCGAATCCCACCGACGGCGCGCTGTGGGAACTCTACGGGATGGCATTGCTCTCGGCCGGCCGTTTCGAGGAGTCGATTCCCGCGTTCGAGCGCGGCATCGCGGCCGGCGTCCGGGTGCCGGCGGCGACCTACAACATCGCGTGCGCGAACGCGCGCGCCGGACACGTCGACGCGGCGCTCGATGCGCTGGAACGCGCGTACGAGGTCGGGTTCGCGGACGACGCGCTCGTGCGGACCGATCCCGATCTGGACTCGCTGCGCGGGACCCGTCGCTTCGCGGCGATCGCCGGGCTGCCCGGGGACGAGGCGCTCCCGCGCGACGCCCGCTGGCTCGCCGACCTCGACTACCTGGACTGGCGCCTGCGTCGACTCCACTTCGACCTCTTCGGTGTCCTGCCGGAGGCGGAGTACGTGAGCCGACTCGAGGCCCTGCGTGCCTCCGTGCCGGCGCGGGACGACGTCCAGTTGCGGTGGCAAGTGCAACGCCTCCTCGCCGCGATCGGGGACGGCCACACGCGGGTCGTGCCGGACTTCTTCCGGGAGCGACACGGCGGCGAGAAGGTCGCGTACGACGTGTTCCCCGCGGACTTCTGGTGGTACGAGGACGGACTCCGGCTCCGCCGGGCGCCGCGCGACCAGGCCTGGGCGGCGGGTGCGCGGGTCCGCTCGATCGGTGGACGCCCCGTGACCGAGGCGCTCGACGCCGCGCTCGAGCTCGTCTCCCGCGACAACGAGTTCGGCGCACGCTGGATGGCGATGACCGTGCTCCGCGATCCGCAGGCGATGCGCGTGCTGGGCCTCACGGACGCGCGGGGCGCGCTCCCGCTGGAGCTGGAGACGAAGGGGGGCACCCGCTCGCTCGTGCTGCGGGCCGTGTCGCACGACGATCCGACTCCGCTCGCGGATGCATCCGACGGGTCGTCTGCGCCCCTGCCGCGGTACCGGGCTCACGAAGACGAAGGATATCGCTTCGATCTGCTGGACGACGGGATCGCGTACTGCCTGTTCAACGCCGTGCGGGACGGACCGGCGGAGTCTCTGGCGGAGTTCGCCGAGCGCGTGTTCTCGGAGGCGGAGGCCTCCGATGCGCGCTGCCTGGTGATCGATCTGCGCAACAACCACGGCGGCAACGGCCACCTCGCGCGTCCGCTGCTCTACCGGGCGATCGCCTCCCGGTTCAACCGGGCCGGCGCACTGTGGGTCCTCATCGGCCGCGAGACGTTCTCGGCGGCCCAGGCCTTTGCCGCGCAACTCGAGGACCACGTCACCGTGCGGTTCGCGGGAGAGCCCTCGGGATCGCGACCGAACTTCGTGGGCGAGTCCACGATCTTCCGGCTGCCCTACTCGGGACTGCTCGTGAGCTGCTCGAACCGCTGGCACCAGCACACCTCGTCGCTCGACCACCGGCTCTGGATCTCTCCACACGTGTACGCTCCCGTGACGGCCGAGGACTACGCAGCCCGACGCGACCCGGCGCTGGACGCGGTGCGGGCGATCGTGGCCGGCATGGACCCCGCGCCCGGACCCGGAGGAGCCGGGGAACACGGGCTCTGAGGGCCCGGGCACGACAGGCGCCACGAGAGTTTTACGAGGCCGGGG
>JAGQIB010000051.1 GCA_020431545.1 Gemmatimonadota bacterium | reverse complement strand
TGACGAGCACGTTCAAGCGCGTGGGCGAGCTGGAGCTCTCGCTGCCGGACTCCACGACGGCCGCGGCCCGCAAGGAAGGCGACTCCAATCCCACGGTGGAGCTGGTCGTGCTCGAGAACGGAACGGTGGAGCTCGATGGCGAGCCGGTGACGCTCGAGGGGCTCGAGTCGGCGCTGCGCGCGCGGCACGAAGCGGAGGCCGACGCCTCCGTGCTCGTGAACGCGGAGTCCGCGGTCGAGCACGGGACCGTGGTGCGTGTCCTCGACGCCGTGCGCTCGGCCGGCTACCGCGGCGCCGGAATCGGCACCCACGTGCCCGCGGTGGGGGCGCCCAGGTCCGAGGCCGGCCCCGCTAGCGGTGGAGCGCCTTGATCCGACTCCAGGGCAGGGAATCGAGTTCCCCGACCCCGGTTCCGCACACGACTCCGAGAGATCCCATCGCGCCGCACGCCTGAGCGACAGCGGGGGAGCCGGAGTCGAGCGTGTACGTGCCGCCGGCGGTCGGCGCGTTCAGGCAATCCTCCGGCGCGCAGAACAGCGGGTCGAGCGAGATGACGTCCGCGGCGAGCGTGATCGTGCCGGCGCCGGGGTCGGTGATCGGCGACACGTCGCTGCACGTGATGTCGATGGAGCTGCCGTTGCCCGCAAGCGTGGAATTCCCGCAGTCCGACCACACGATGGAATGCGAGACGGCGATCGAGCCGAGGTAATCCGTGAGCACGCCATCGGCGAAGCCGCCCCGGTTGTTCGCGATCGTGCATTCCTCGATCGACGCCTGTCCCTCGGCACCGGCGCGGAGGCCGCCCGCCTGATCGCCTTCGTTTCCGACGATCGTGCAGCCGCGCACCGAAGTCGTGCTGCGGTAGGCATTGATCCCGCCGACATACCGGGCCCGGTTCCCGGCGATCCGGCAGTTCTCGATCGTGCCGCTCGCGGCGTGCAGGTTGAGGGTCGCGAATGAGCTCGTCGCGATGGGAGCGTTGGATTCGATCGTGCATCCCGTGATCGTGGGGAATCCGAGGTAGCACTCCACCGCCGGTTGACCGCCATCTCGCACCGAGACGTTCTCCGCCACGCAATCGTAGAGCATCACCAGTCCGCCCTGTGGGCCGCCCACGATCTCGCAGTTCCGGATCGTGGCGTTGCGGAGGTTGACCGGAACCGGAGGGTCGACGAAACGGATGCCGTCGATCAACCCCCGCCACACCGCGCGGCCGTGAATCTCGCAGTTCCCCGGCCGGCCGCTCTCCGAGCGCAGCTCGACCTCCCGGACCGAGGCCGCCAACGTGTTCCCGGGTCCGGAGTAGACACCGTCTGCAAGGAGAATGACATCGCCGTCCACGACGACGGCGGCCGCGTCGGCGATCGTGGGGAAGTCACCGGTTCCATCGGCGTTCAGATGATAGGTCGTGGCGCCGGCCAGGCGCGACGCCACCAGTACAACACACGCAATGAACGAAATCGCTGAGGCGAGTCGCATGGAAGTCTCCAGACCATCCGGGGAACAGTGTCATCGATGCAGGGTCTTGAGGCGGCTCCAGGGCATGGACTCGAGTTCCTCGACTCCGGTGCCACACACGACCCCGAGCGAGCCCATCGCGCCGCACGTCTGAGCCACGGCGGGGGAGCCGACGTCGAGCGCGTAGATGCCGCCGCCGGTCGGAGTGTTGAGGCAATCCTCCGGCGCGCAGAAAAGCGGGTCGAGCGAGATGACGTCCGCGGCGAGCGTGATCGTGCCGGAACCGGGATCGGTGATCGGCGACACGTCGCTGCACGTGACATCGACCGTTCCCGATCCGACCGCGAACACCGAGTTTCCACACCCCGACCACACGATGGAGCGGGACAGGGTCAAGCTCCCGGCGTCGTGCACGAACGCGCCGTCTGCGCTGTCCGTATCGTCTCCCCGGTTGTTCGCGATCGTCGACTGCTCGATCGTTGCCTGGGAATTCCGGCCGAGACGGACGCCCCCCGCGTCCTTCCCCTCGTTGCCGACGATCGTGCATCCCCGGATCACCGCGGTGCTGACGTAGCCGTTGATTCCGCCCGCTCGGTAGGCGCGGTTGCCAGCGATCCGGCAGTCCTCGATCGTGGCGTTCGTTCGTGCGAGCGTCAAAGTGCCGGGCCCCGTGGTGTTGGTGGGAGCGTTGGACTCGATCGTGCACCCGGTGAGAGTGGGGAATCCCCAGAAGCACGCGATCGCCGGCTGTCCGCCGTCGCGCACGGTGACATTCTCCACGACGCAGTCGTAGCGCGTCTCCAGGCCGCCCTCGCCGCCACCGACGATGACGCAGTTCCGGATCGTCCCGGAGCGGATGGCCAGGGGCACCGGGGGATTGACGAACGTGAGGCCGTCGAGTGTTCCACGCCACGTGGAGGTGCCGTGGATCTCACACATTCCCGGCCCGTTCGCCGAGCGCAGTTCGATCTCCTTGGTCGACTGAGGCGAGGAGTTTCCGCCGCCGGAGTAGACGCCATCGGAGAGGACGATGACGTCGCCGTCGACGGCGGCAGTGATTGCGGCCGCGATCGTGGGGAAATCGCCGGTGCCGTCCGGACTCAGAAAGTAGGTCGTGGCGGTCGCCGGCCCACCGGATGAGAGAGCGAGCAGTGCGGTAAGGAAAGTGCCGAAGCCGAACTTCACGCGGATCTCCGATCGTCGGGATACGGGGCGCGGGGCGGAGTAGGATCGGACGCGATGACCGTCGGCGAGCCATCGATCCTCGGAGTGTAACAACGTCGATCAACGAGATTCAAGGGATCGAGGTCCCGCGCTACCGCCCCGCCCGAACGGCGGCGGAGAATCGAGCGGCGGTGCGCCCTCGCGAGGACGTCCCGGCGTGCGAATTCGAACTCGAGCAGCTCGCCATGTCGGGGAAGTGCCCCAGGATGAACACGGCGGCCCCGCAGCGGCCTGTTCCGCCCGGGGCGTGACACCCGGCCGCCCGCCCCCTATATTGCCCCGCATGAAACCCAAAGACTCGATCGCCGTCCTCGACTTCGGCGGCCAGTACGTGCACCTCATCGCCACCAAGATCCGTGCGCTGGGCGTCCACGCGGAGATCCGCGACCCGGACGACCCGGCGGACACCTTCCGTGACTACCGCGGACTCGTGCTTTCCGGCAGTCCGGCTCTCTCCGCGTTCGACGCCGATTCGGACTGGAGCCGCGACGTTCTCGAGCTCGGCGTTCCCGTGCTCGGATTCTGCTTCGGGCACCAGGAGATCGCGAAGGCCGGCGGCGGCCGGGTGGAGCACACGAAGCGCGAGTACGGCGCCGCCAAGCTCAAGATCGTGAACGACTCGCCTCTCTTCGCCGGCCTCGGTCCCGAGGAGCAGGTGTGGATGAGCCACGGCGACACCGTCACCTCGATCGGGGATGGCTTCACCGAGATCGGCATGTCGGTCGGCGGCGTGGACGAGATCTCGGCGCACCGGAACGCGGCCATCGCGTGCGAAGACCGGCGCTGGTACGGGCTGCAGTTCCACCCCGAGGTGGATGACACGCTGTGCGGCCCGCGGATCTTCGAGAACTTCGTGCGCGAGATCTGCGACATCCGCACGGAGTGGAAGGTCGGCGACCAGGTGGAGGAGCGCGCGGCGGCGGTCCGCAAGGAAGTCGGCGACCGCAACGTGCTGTTGCTCGCGTCCGGCGGCGTGGACTCGTCGGTGGCGGCGCTGCTGTTCCTGAAGGCGATCGGCCCGGATCGCCTGCGTCTGCTCCACATCGACAACGGCCTGATGCGCAAGGACGAGAGCGCGGGCGTGAAGCGCAATCTCGAGTCGCTCGGACTCGGCCCGTGTCTGAACGTCGTGGATGCGTCGGCCGAGTTCCTCGCGGCCCTCGAGGGACTCACGGAGCCCGAGGCGAAGCGCAAGGCGATCGGCGATACGTTCATCGCCGTGTTCGAGCGCGAGGCGAAGAAGCTCGATCTGTCGAACGCGCTGCTCGGTCAGGGGACGATCTACCCGGATACGATCGAGACCGGCGGCACGAAGCGCGCCGACGTCATCAAGACGCACCACAACCGCGTGCCTCTCGTGCAGCAGATGATCGCGGAAGGGCGCGTGGTGGAGCCGCTCGCCGACCTGTACAAGGTGGAGGTGCGCGAGCTCGGCAAGGCGCTCGGTCTCGATCCCGCGAGCATCGACCGGCATCCGTTCCCCGGCCCCGGCCTCGGGATCCGCGTCGCGGCGGCGAGCCGGCCGGAGGACTTCGACGAATCCCGCCTGCGCCTCGAGATCGCGCACGCGCTGGAGGGCACGGGTCTCACCGGACTGCCGCTGCCCGTCAAGTCGGTCGGAGTGAAGGCGGATCTGCGCAGCTACGAACACCCCGTGCTGCTCGTGGGCGAGAACCCCGGCCACGACCGGCTCGCCGCGATCGCCACCTCCCTCGCGAAGAACGTGCAAGGTATCAACCGCTGCCTGTTCGAGTTGAGCGACACGCGGCCGGAGCGGGCGGAGCTCGTTCCCGCCACCGTCACGCGCGAGCGGCTCGACCTGCTGCGCGAGCTCGACGCGATCGTGATGCAGGCGCTCGAGCGACACGACCTGATGAAGATCGTGTGGCAGTGTCCCACCGTGCTCGTGCCGCTGAAGCTCGACGGCCGCGGACGCGAGCTCGTGGTCGTGCGGCCCGTGCACTCCGAGCGTGCGATGACGGCGCGTCCCGCGTGGATCGGCGAGAAGTGCGCGCGCGAGATCACGTCGGCGCTGATGGCGTTCGACGAGGTCGGCGCCGTGGCGATCGACGTGACGACGAAGCCCCCGGCCACGATCGAGTGGGAGTAGCGGGACGGAGCCCGGGGTGGCCCGAGCTCCGTCCGCTTCACCTCTCGATCCGGCGACTCCCGGCGACGGCGTCCCTTGACCGTCAGACCGCCACGGGCTTCGCGGTGACCGCTCCGGTCGTCTCCCGCCGGGGCTCCAGGCTCCTTCCGGTCACGAGCCCCAGCATGAACCAGGCGAGGGATGCCACGCCGGTCAGGAACACGGTGTCCCCGAGGACGCGAAGCCAGCGGAGCACGTTGATGATCGGGAGCTGGAGGAAGTCCGCGCTCCGGGCGTACCACAGTCCGTGTTCCACGCTCGCCCAGGTCTGCGCGAGGCCGATCGGCAGCAGACTGAGCCCGACCATCAGCGCCAGTCCGAGGTTCATCGCCCAGAACGCGTAGGCGAGATGGGCTTCCTTCCAGGCCCGCCGACTCATCATCCGCGCCACCATGAGCACGAGGCCGAGGGAGAGCAGTCCGTACACCCCGAAGAGAGCCGTGTGGGCGTGCACCGGGGTCGTGTTGAGCCCCTGCATGTAGTAGAGCGCGAGCGGCGGGTTGATGAGGAAGCCGAACAGGCCTGCTCCCACGAGATTCCAGAATGCGACGCCCACGAAGAACCGGATCGGCCAGCGGTAGCGTTGCATCCAGGGCGCGGCCCGCTGCAGGCGGTACGTCTGGAACGCCTCGATCCCGATCAACACCAGCGGCACGACCTCGAGCGCGCTGAACGTCGCGCCGATCGCCATGATCGGCGTGGGCGTCCCGCTGAAGTACAGGTGATGAAACGTTCCCGGAATCCCGCCGAGGAGGAACAGCGCGCTCGACGCGATCACCGCCCCGCCCGCGTGAACCGGCTTGACGAGACCGAATCTCGCAAAGAGGAATGCGAGCGCCGCGGTGGCGAAGACCTCGAAGAACCCCTCGACCCAGAGATGGACGACCCACCAGCGCCAGTACTCCATGACCGAGAGGTGGGTCTTGGCGCCGTAGAAGAAGCCCGCGCCGTAGAACATGCCGATGCAGACGGTGGCGGCGGTGAAGAGGAGCACGACGGTGCGGCTCTCGTCCTTGCGCGTCAGGGCGGGCCACAGGGCGCGGAGCATGAGCACGAGCCACAGCCCGAGGCCGATGAAGAGGGCGATCTGCCAGACCCGGCCGAGATCGACATATTCGTAGCCCTGGTGGCCGAACCAGAAGGAGAGGTCGAGATCGAAGAGCTGGCGCACTGCCGCCCATTCACCCGCCAGCGAGCCGAGCACGACGACGAGGAGCGCGCCGAACAGGACGTTGACGCCGAGGCGCTGGAAACGCGGCTCCTTGCCGCCCACCGCGGGCGCGAGGAACAGGCCGGCGGCGAGGAA
>JAGQIB010000050.1 GCA_020431545.1 Gemmatimonadota bacterium | reverse complement strand
GAAGTACTCCATGCCGTTGGCGAAGGCGTCGGCGAGGGCGCGCGTGGTGGCGACGGCGGCGAGGGGGTGGCCGTTGCCGATCGGTTTGCCGACGGTGACGACGTCGGGCACCGCGTCCTGGGCCTGGAACGCCCAGAAGTGCGAGCCGACGCGGCCCATGCCGGTCTGCACCTCGTCGGCGATGGCGACGCCGCCGGCCGCGCGGATCGCCTAGAAGGCGCGGCGCAGGTAGCCGTCGGGCGGGACGATCTGGCCGCCGCAGCCGGGCAGCGACTCGGCGAGGAGCGCGGCGGGCGGCGTGTGGTGCGCCATCAGCGCGTCGACGATTCGCTCGACCTCCTCGGCGTACGCGGCGCCCGCGTCCTCGCGGTCGGCGCGGTGGCGGCCGCGCACCTGCTGGTGGACATCGGGAAGGGGCTCGTGTCCCGACGCTGGCCGGAACGGGATCTCGAGTGGTTCACGATCGATCAGGCGTTGCACGTCGCCATCCTGTGGGTCGCGTGGTGCTGGCTCGAGCCTCGCGTGGGCACGCCGTCTTCGCTGATGGGCATCGGGGACGACGGCTGGTTCCGGCTCGGCGTTCTCGTCACCGCCTACGCGTTCAACCTGAACGGCATGTCCGCGATCGTGACGCACGTGCTCGCGCGCCTGAAGCTCCTGCCGCGAGAATCGGGACCGTCCGCGGGACGTCTCATCGGGGTGCTCGAGCGGATGTTCGCGGTCACGCTCGTATACCTCGGGCACTGGGACGCGCTCGGGTTCCTGGTGGCGGCGAAGTCGCTCGCGCGGTTCCGCGATCTCGATGAGCGTCGGCGGGCCGAGTACTACCTCGTCGGAACGCTCGTAAGCCTGCTCGGCGCGACGCTCACCGCGCTGATCCTGCGCGCGATTCTCGGCTGATCGCGGACGATCGCGGCTCGACCCGAAGCCGCTCCCTGTCGCGACGTACCAACGGTTCCCAGTTTCTCCCAGTCGACCGCAGAGTCCGCTTTTCCAGCACAGGCGAGGCCAGCAATCCCCGCGAAACGCCCGTGTTTCCGCGGCCTGGGAGCCTCAAGCCGACGCGACGAGTCCCCGATTCTCGGATCGGAGGGTCCTCGCTCATGCTCCTCGGTCTGCTGATGGTTCTGGCGGCGGCTCCGGCCGACGCGAATCCCCCGGTCACCGTGAGCGGCGTCGTGCGCCGGCCGCCCGCCGTGCTGGCCGCGGCGCCCGCGCCGTCGCGCTACCGGGAGCGGGGCCGGCACGACTCGGAGCAGGCGACCGAGTCCGCGGGAGCGGGCTGCGCGTGCAATCCGGGGCTCTTCGCCGTCGTCGAGATCACCGGTGACAATCTCCCGGCGCCGGACCTCACGATGCGTCCGCCCACCATGGCGCAGAAGGACCGGATGTTCGTGCCTTCCGTGCTCGCGGTGCCCGTCGGCGGGTCGATCGAGTTCCCGAACCAGGATCCGTTCTTCCACAACGTCTTCTCGTACTCCAAGACGAAGAAGTTCGATCTCGGGCGCTATCCGGAAGGCGAGTCCGCCTCGGTGACGTTCCTCGAGCCCGGCATCGTTCCCGTCTTCTGCGAGATCCACTACTCGATGCGCGCCTACATCCACGTCGTGGAGACTCCGTGGTACGACGTGACCGCCGAGGACCGCCGCTTCGAGATCCTGGGCGTTCGTCCGGGCGAGTACACGATCCGCGTGTGGCAAGAAGGCCTGCCCGATCTCGTGCGACCGCTCGTGGTGGAAGCCGGCGCGGACTCCGTCTGGGTGGAGATCCCGTGAGGGGTCCGCGCTCGCTTCTCGCGCGGTACCTGATCTTCCTCGCCGCCGTCGTCGCCGCTCTCGCGACCGGGGCGTTCCTGATCGTGGAGCACGTCATCCAGTCGGCGCTCGAGGACCTGTTTCGCCAGCGTCTCGCGCGCGTCGAGGACGTGGTGCAGGAGTACGGCCGCGGCAGCGAGCTCGTGCGCGCACGCGAGCTCGAGGCGATGCTCGGCTCGCCGCGCTTCCTCGCCGCACTCGAGACAGCCGATCCCGCGACACTCGAACACGAGGTGCCGACCCAGCCCGTGCTGTCGTCCGCGCGACTCGTCGTCGTCGCCGATGCCGACGGTCGGGTCCTCTGGGGCACCCCGGGCTGGGAGCGTGACGGGGAAGCGGTGCGTGGGCTGTTCGCCGATCTCGTCGTGGGCGACTTCCGCCGCGCCATCGTGTCGGCCGAAGAAGGGCCCGTGGAGATCGTCGCCACGAACGTCACCGCGAACAACGGTCTCACGATCGGCTGCGTCGCGGTCGGCACCGTCCTGTCCGAAGTGTGGGCCGAGGACCTGCGGCGCCTCACGGGATTCGACGTCGTGCTCACGCTCGGCGACCGCGTCCTCGACGTGCGGGCGGATCACCCGCTGACACTGCTGCCCCGCACGCTTCTCTCGGCCGAACCGGGACGCATCGAGCGCGTGCGCGAGGACGGGCACGAGGTGCTCGTGAACCACGTGACGGACGAAGGCACCGGCCTGGACATCCTGTTCGTGGCGAGCGTGCAGGACGCGATCGCGCCGCTGCGGGAACGGGTCCGGCGATTGCTCATGCTCCTCGGCGCGGGGGGCGGTCTGCTGGCGATCGGGCTCGTCTACGCGTTCACGAACCGCCACGTGGGCCGGCAGCTTCACCGACTCATCGCGGCGGCGGAGCGCATCGGGCGCGGCGAGCTCGACGTGCCGGTCCTGCCCGGGAGCAACGACGAGCTCGGCCAGCTCGCTCTGGAGTTCGATCGCATGCGCGAGGAGATCCGGCGGCAGCGAGACGAAGTGGAGGTCGCTCACCAGGCGCGGGTCCGCTCCGAACGCATGGCGACGGTGGGACAGATGGCGGCCGGCATCGTGCACGACTTCAAGAACCCGATGGCGGTGGTGCTCGGCACGACGGATCTGATCGAAGAGCGGAACTCCGACGATCCGCGGCTCGCGCGCCAGTGTCGGGTGATCCGCGGGCAGGTGGAGCGGATGGTGACGCTCACCCGGGATCTGCTCGAGTATGCGCGCGGCGAGGTCGCCCTGGAACTGTCGGAGGTGGATCTCGACGACTGGACGCGAGAGATCCTGGAGGCGCACGAAGAGCCCTTCCGGCGCGCGCAGCTGACCCTGCGCGTCGTCGGGCGCGCGGGCCTCCGTCTCCGGATCGATCCGAGCCGGATGCGTCGCGTCGTGGACAACCTGTTGAACAACGCGCGCGAGGTCTCCACCGCCGGGCAGGAAGTGACGCTCGGCTGGACCGAGGATCGGGAGTCGGTGTCCCTCTGGGTGAGCGACCACGGACCGGGCGTGCCGGCGGCGATTCGCGAGCGCCTGTTCGAGCCGTTCGTCACGTCGGGCAAGGTCGGGGGCTCGGGGCTCGGACTCGCGATCTCGCGCAAGATCACGGAGGACCACGGCGCGCGACTCGAGGTCCGCGACGCACGGGACGGCGGCGCGACGTTCGTCATCATCCTGCCGGCGGCGGCTCGTCTGCCCGAACCGGCGGTCACGGGAGGAGTCACGACATGATCTCACGCGAAGGGATGGTCCGCCTCGGGCCGCTCTCGCTCGTGCTCGGCTTGGCGCTCGTCGGAGCACCGGCGCGAGCGGAGATGACGCTCAGCGGGCTCGTCGATCTCGTCGGAAAGGTGTCGGACCCGGACTACACGAACGTCACGTTCGGTGGGACCTCGAATCTCGACGCGGTGCGCGGTCGCCTGTTCCTCGACGCGACGGTGGCGGAGAACGTCGACGCGTTCGGCCAGGTGCTCGCGACCGACGCGGCCGGCTTCACGCTGTACGGCGCCTACGTGCGCATCCGGGACGTCGGGCCGACGCAGCTCCAGCTCGGCATCATCCCGACTCCGATCGGCAACTGGGGACCGCGGACCTACAGCGATCGGAACCCCCTCGTGGGCGTGCCGCTCGTGCAGAACCACCACACGTCGTTGCGGACTCGCGAGCGCATGACGCTCGACGACCTGCTCGCGAACCGGGATATCCGGGCGAGCGGCGGCCTCCCGATCCTCTACGACAACTGCTGGAATCTCGGGGCGGAGATCTCCGGCGAGGTCGGCGCGTTCGACTGGTCCGTCGCGGCGCTCGCAGGATCCCTCGCGAAGCCGTCCCGCGAGCAGACGAAGGACGTTCCCATGGGCACCGGTCGACTCGGGTGGTGGATCGGGCCCGGCCTCTGCATCGCCGCGGACGGATGGGTCGGCCCGTATCTCGACGACGGGGTGGAGTGGCTCGCCGACGACGGAATCGACCCGAACGACTACCTGAGCGGCGGCTTCGGCGGCGACGTCTATGCGTCGTTCCGCTACCTCGAGCTGCACTCCGAGGTGTACCGCGCGTTCTGGGAGGCGCCGGGCCTGCCGGACCTGTGGATCACCTCCGGCTACGTGGACGCGAAGTACAAGCTGATGACGCGATGGTACGTGGCGGCGCGGGCCGAGTTCTTCGAGCCGGATCGCGTCGATCTGCCGGGAGGCGGCGCCGAGCGCTGGGACTATCCGGTGGAACGTCTCGAGTGGGGGGTGGGGGTGAAGCCGGCGCCGCGCGTCACCGTGAAGGCGGTCGCGCAGCACAACCGATCCCGCGACACCGATCTCCTGGACGGCGATCACTACTTGCTGCAGTTCTCGGCCGGGTTCTAGCGTCTCGCCCCGCTTCTAGTCCGGCGCGTTCGCCGGCTGTTCCGTCAGGCGCGGTTCGCGCGTGACCGGCAGCCGGGAGACGAATACGAACGCCACGCTGCCCATCACGCCGAGCAGGACCCGGACCGCGGTGGACGGCGCGAAGAACACGATCGTGCTGCCGAACGTGACCAGGATCAGGACCTGCGCGGTCACGCGGGCACGGCGCGGCACGGTGCGGTGCTGCCGCCACTCCCGGAGCACCGGCCCGAGGGTCGGGTTCGAGAGCAGCCACACGTAGAATCGCTCGGAGCCCCGAGCGAAGCAGGCGGCGGCGACGAGCAGGAACGGCGTCGTCGGGACAAGCGGAAGAAAGATCCCCGCGACGCCGAGCGCCACGAAGATCCACCCCACCACGATCAGCAGCGCCCGGACCGCCGGGTTCCCGTGCAGACGGATCTCGTCCTTCAAGGTCGCCCCTCCCAGGGAACCGAGTCTAACCCGCGACCCGCCGCCCGCGCCACGAGTCCACGAGCACGAACCGGACCCCGCGCCCGACCGTGCCGAAGGTGCGCAGCACGGGGTCGATCGTGGAGTAGAGGACCGGCACCACCACGAGCGTGAGGAACGTCGCGACTCCGAGGCCCCAGATCACCGCGACTCCCATGGGACCCCACCACTGGCTCGATTCGCCGCCGAGGATCACGACGTACTTCCAGTGACCATGGAACAGGCGCTCGAAGTCGATCGAGAACCCGGTCGTGAGCGGGATCAGTCCGAGGATCGTGGTGACGGCCGTCAGGATCACGGGACGGAAGCGGGTCCGACCGGCTTCGATGATCGCGTCGAACTTCTCGTATCCCTCGGCCCGCAGCAGATTCACGTAGTGGATCAGGACGATCGCGTTGTTCACCACGATGCCGGCCAGGGAGATCACGCCCACCCCGGTCATGATGATGCCGAACGGCGTGCGGGTGACGATCAACCCGAAGAACACCCCGATCAGCGACAGGATGACGCTGGACATGATCACGAACGGATTCGTCACCGAGTTGAACTGTGCGATCAGGACCACCAGGATCAGCAGCAGCGCCGTCATGAACGCGCCGTTCGCGGAGAACAGGAACTGCATGGCCTCTTCCTGGTCCTCGCTCTCGCCGGTGAACGAGAGGTGATACCCCGGCGGGAGCTCGAAGCCCTCGAGTCGCTTCTGGACCTCCCCCAGGAGCGCCGTGCCGTTGACGCCGGTCGCGGTGTCCCCCATCACGATCACGGTCCGCTTCGCGTCCGTCCGGTGGATGGCCGCGAGGCCGGTGGCGTACTCGACGTCCGCGAACGCACCGAGCGGGATCGACTCGCCTTCGTAGAAGACCGTCATGGCTTCCAGGTCCTCCACGCTCTTGCGGGCGGGCTCACGGAACCGAACGACGATGTCGTACTCGTCCTCGCCGACCCGGTACTTGGAGATGTCGTCCCCGTGGATCGCGGTGCGGACGGTGGAGGCGACGTCCCAGGTGCGAAGGCCGAGACGCGCCGCGAGGTCGCCGTCCGGTCGGATGCGGATCTCCGGCCGACCCTCGTCGAAGTCGTCGCGCAGGTCCACGAGGCCGGGGAGATCGCGGATGCGATCCCGGATGCGCGCGGAGAGCTGCCCGAGCATCTCGAAATCGTCGCCGGAGATCTCGATGCTGACGGGCGGCCCGGTGGGGGGGCCGTCCTCCTGCTTGTCGATCGTGAGCTTCGCGCCGGTGAACGCCGCGAGACGCTCGCGGAGCTGGGCCAGCGTCTTGCGCGAGGACTGCTCGCGATACTCGCGCTTCACGAACTCGAAATCGACACGCGCCTGATTCGGCGTGCCCCCGGGAGAGCCGAGATCCGAGGCGGAGCCGGCGACACCGACCTGCGTGACCACCGCGGAGAGATCGGGGAGGCCCTGGATCGCGTCCTCGATCGTGCGGGCGTAGCCGTCCGTGACCTCGATGCGCGTGCCGGACGGACCCTCCACGCGCGCGAAGGCGAACGTGGGGTCCGTGTCCGGGAACAGCTCCACCCCGCGAC
Organism: Gemmatimonadota bacterium; assembly: GCA_020431545.1. Taxonomy (GTDB): domain Bacteria; phylum ARS69; class ARS69; order ARS69; family ARS69; genus JAGQIB01. The sequence goes on along the minus strand of JAGQIB010000050.1, from coordinate 1,029 downwards.
CGAGGAACGCGTACGCGAACAGCATCAGCACGAACACGGCACCGATGCCGGCCAGCGTGCGAAAGCGATGGGCGAGCGCCCACCGCAGCGTGGGCTCGTAGGTGCGGAGTCCGAAGTCGATGAGGCGATCGCCGAGTCGCTTCTTCTCGACCGGGGGCACCGTCATGAAGCGCGCGCACAGGACGGGATTGAACACGAGGGCGACCAGCAGCGACGCCACGAGCGTGATGATCACGGTGATGGGCAGGTACTTCATGAACTCGCCCATGATGCCGGGCCAGAACACGAGCGGCCCGAACGCGCACACCGTGGTGATCGTGGAGGCCACGACCGGGCTCGCGACCTGCGCGGTGCCGGACCGCGCCGCCTCCTCGAGCGGCATGCCGTTGCGGCGGTTCCGGTAGATGTTCTCCACCACGACGATCGCGTTGTCCACGAGCATGCCGAGCGCGAGGATCAGCGAGAACAGCACGATCATGTTCAGCGTGATGCCGAGGTACTGCAGCACGATGAACGTGAGGAGCATGGAGAACGGGATCGCCGCGCCCACGAAGAACGAGTTCCGGAGTCCGAGAAACAGGAACAGGCACGCGACGACGAGGATCAAACCGGACAGGATGTTGTTCTCGAGCTCGGAGACCATGTCCCGGATCTGAACGGACTGGTCGGCGACGAACGCGACCTTCGTCCCCTCGGGGAACGTCGACTCGAGCCTCGCGACGGTGGCCTTGACCTCGTCCGCGATGCGAATCAGGTTCTCGCCGGTTCGCTTCTTGACCGAGAGCGTCACGCACTCGGCGCCGTTCAGGCGCGAGATCGTGTCGCGATCCTTGATGCCGAACGAGACGTCGGCGAGATCGCGGAGGTACACCGGCGTGGTCGTTCCCGGATTCACCACGACGTCCGCGATCTGGTCCACGGACTCGAACTCGCCCGGCACGCGCACCTGGTAGTCGTAGGTGCCGAGGGAGAGCTCGCCGCCCGGAATCGTGACGTTCTCGAGTGAGATCGCGTCCAGGACATCCGGGA
>JAGQIB010000049.1:1759-3912 GCA_020431545.1 Gemmatimonadota bacterium | reverse complement strand
GCCGTCCGGGCCGCGAAGGCGGACATCGGATTCGCGCTGGACCCGGACGCGGACCGGGTCGCCGTGGTGGACGAGACCGGCCGTCCGATCGGCGAGGAGGTCACGCTCGCCGTGGTGATCGACTCGTTCCTGCCGCTCCTCGGGGGCGACGTGGTCGTCAACGTCTCGACCACGATGGCCATCGACGACGTGGCCGCCCGGCACGGCGCCCGGGTGCACCGGACCCCGGTGGGCGAGGTGAACGTCACGGAGCGGATGCTGGAGATCGGGGCGAAGATCGGAGGGGAGGGGAACGGCGGGGTGATCGTGCCCGCGGTGAACCCCGGCCGCGACGGCCTCCTCGGGATCGCCCTCTGGCTGACCGCCCTGGCCCGCGAGGGGGCCGGAACGGCGGCCCTGGCCGCCCGGATTCCTTCTACAGTCATGCGCAAGGAGAAGATCGAGGTCGGCGGCCTGGATGTCGATCTAGTGCTCAGGGAACTCGCCTCGGCGTTCCCGGGGTACCAGGTGGACCGCACCGACGGTCTGAAGCTCCTGTCCCCGGACGGCTGGGTGCACGTTCGGAAGTCCAACACGGAGCCGATCCTCCGGCTGCTCGCGGAAGCGCGAACGGGGGACGCCGTGAACGAGCTCGTCGTCCGGGCGCGAGAGGTCGCGGTCCGGGCCGGTGCCGCGTCTTAGGGAGAGCGCGCCATGTGTGGAATCGTCGGATACATCGGATCGCGGCCCATCGTCCCGATCCTCCTCGAGGGCCTCAAGCGTCTCGAGTACCGCGGCTACGACTCGGCCGGGGTGAGCATCGTGGAGAACGGCGCGGTCGTCACCAAGAAGAGCGCCGGCAAGATCGCGAACCTCGAGAAGCTGATCTCCTCGAACGGCAAGATCGGCGCCGGAGGCGGGGTCGGCATCGCGCACACGCGCTGGGCGACGCACGGCGCGCCGAACACCACGAACGCGCACCCGCACGGTGACGCGTCGCGTCGCATCTCCGTGGTGCACAACGGAATCATCGAGAACTACCGCTCGCTGCGGAAGCAACTCGAGGAGGCCGGGGTGCGGATCGAGACGGACACGGACACCGAGGTGCTCGCGCAGCTGATCGGCCACTTCTACGAGGGCGACCTCGAAGATGCCGTGCGGCTCGCGCTGAAGCGCGTCGACGGGACCTACGGTCTGGCCGTGATCTGCTCCGACGAACCGGATCGGATCCTGGTGGCGCGGAACGGAAGCCCGCTCGTCATCGGCATCGGCGAACACCAGAACTTCGTGGCGTCGGACGTGGCGGCGATCCTGCACCACACCCGCCAGGTGATCTACCTGGACGACCACGAGATGGCCGTCGTGGAGCGGGACAAGTTCCGCACGACCAGTCTGGACAACGTCTCGGTCGAGAAGGAGATCGAGCAGATCGACTGGGACCTCGGAGCGATCGAGAAGCAGGGTTACCCGCACTTCATGCTCAAGGAGATCTTCGAGCAGCCGGAGACGGTGACGAACGCGATGCGGGGACGCTTCGACGAGGAGGCCGCCACGGCGCATCTCGGCGGTCTGAACATGACCGAGGACGAGGTCCGCGCGGTGGAGCGCATCATCATCTCCGCCTGCGGCACGTCGTGGCATGCGGGCCTGATCGGCGAGTACATGATGGAGGAGGTCGCGCGCATTCCGGTCGAGGTGGAGTACGCCTCGGAGTTCCGCTACCGGAACCCGATCGTCACGCCGAACACGATCTCGATCGCGATCAGCCAGTCCGGCGAGACGATGGACACGCTGTGGGCGATGCGCGAGGCGAAGATGAAGGGCGCGCGGTCGCTCGGCATCTGCAACGTGGTGGGCTCCACGATCGCGCGCGAGTCGGACGGCGGGTCGTACACGCACGCCGGCCCGGAGATCGGCGTGGCGAGCACGAAGGCGTTCACGGCGCAGATCACCGTGCTCGCGCTGATGACGTTGACGTTCGCCCGCCTGCGCGAGATGGATCGCGCGCGCGGCGCCGAGTTCATCGACGAGATGAAGCAGCTGCCGGAGCGCATCCAGCGGATCCTGGACAAGAACAACGAGATCCTCGGCCTCGCGATGGAGTACAAGGATCACGACAACTTCCTGTACCTCGGCCGCGGCTACAACTACCCGGTCGCGCTCGAGGGCGCGCT
>JAGQIB010000049.1:0-1689 GCA_020431545.1 Gemmatimonadota bacterium | reverse complement strand
ATCGACGAGAACATGCCGGTGGTGTTCATCGCGCCGAAGGATCGCGCGTACGACAAGGTGCTCGGCAACATCGAGGAAGTGCGCGCCCGCAGCGGCCGCGTCATCGCGATCGCCACGGAGGGAGACGACGAGATCGGTGAGAAGGTCGATCACGTCATCCACATCCCGCGCACGATCCCGGCCCTCATGCCGATCCTGTCCGTGGTTCCGCTGCAGCTGCTCGCGTACCACATCGCGGTGCTCCGCGGCTGCGACGTGGACCAGCCACGCAACCTCGCCAAGAGCGTTACGGTCGAGTAGGCCCACGGGCCACGAGGAGATCGGAAGATGGGACGCAAGAAGGTCCGCACCGAGAACGCGCCCGAGGCGATCGGCCCTTACAGTCAGGCGATCCGCGCGAAGGGGATGATCTTCACGGCCGGACAGATCGCTCTCGTGCCGGGCACCAAGGCCCTGGCCGAGGGCGGAGTGGCGGAGCAGACCGAGCAGGTGCTGCGGAATCTGGCCGCCGTGCTGGAGGCGGGCGGCAGCTCGCTCGAGCGCATCGTGAAGACCACGGTGTACCTGAAAGACATGGCGGATTTCGCGGCGATGAACGAAGTTTACGCGCGACATCTCGGGGAGGCGGCGCCGGCCCGATCCACGGTCGCGGTCCGGGGGCTTCCGCTGGACGCGCTCGTCGAGATCGACGCGGTGGCGCTCCTGGATTGACGTCGCCGGAGTCCGCGCGCCCGACCCGGCCGGACACGTCGGGCGGCGCCCTGGCCGGGAGGACTTCGGGAATGGGTAGGTTCTGGTGAACCTCGAGGACTTCAAATCCTTCCGTCGGGTGCTGAAACCATCCGGGGTGGGTTCGATTCCCACACATTCCCGCCATTTCCTCGTCTTGTTCGGAGTGGTACTCCTCGCGCTGCCGTCGGTCTGCGCGGGCGCCGAGGAGATCCCCGGCCCGTCCCCGTTCGCCCGGGCGATCCGGAGCGCGACGTTTCCGGGCTGGGGGCAGCTGACGAACGGGAAATCGAAGAAGGCAGTCGTCCAGTTCACCGTCCAGTCGTACCTTCTGACCCGCCTCGTGATCGAGTCCCGGGAGGCGGGGGAGTCGCGCCGCGAGGCGGACCGTCTCCGTGCTCTGGACGAGGTGGCCTTCGGGGGAGACATCTCCCTCGCGGAAGCGAAGGCCGAGGACCACTTCAAGCGGCGCCGGGACCTGATGTTCTGGTGGATCGTCACGGGGTTCTACGGCGCACTGGACGCCTACGTCGACGGCTACCTCGGCGACTTCGACGCCGAGATCGACGCGGGCAAGAGCCTGTTCTCGAACGTGGATCCGGTCGAACGCCGGGTGGAGATCGGCCTCCGTTTCTGAGATCGTTCGGACGGAACGCCCTCGCGGCGTTTCGCCCGGAGAACCCGGCGAGCCCCGCTCGGCCCGCCGCGCCTCGACGAAGGCTTGACCAGGAGGAAGGCAAGGATGTTCGGCAAGAAGTCCCCCGGCCCGGGGGCGAAGGGCGCGGCGAAGACGGAATCGCGGGAGTCGTTCCGCACCATCTTCTGGGCGCTCGTGATCGCGATCGTCATCCGGACGTTCTTCGTGCAGGCGTTCCGGATCCCTTCGGGATCGATGGAGGACACGCTCCTGATCGGGGACTTCCTGCTGGTGGACAAGATCACGTTCGGGGCGCGGGTTCC
>JAGQIB010000048.1 GCA_020431545.1 Gemmatimonadota bacterium | reverse complement strand
GACACCAGGATTTTCAGTCCTGTGCTCTACCAACTGAGCTACCGACTCCCGGATGTTCCGGTCTTCCCGGCGGTTTCCGGGAGTCTCGCCCGGTTCCGCAGTGGAGGACGATGGAGAATAGGCGACGCCCCGATCCCTGTCAACGTCGGGCCCGTTTCCCGGTCCGGAACCGGGCCGGATGTCGCAGCGTGGCCCCGCCAACCGCCCGGAACGCTAGCCTCGGTATCCGTTCGGATGGGCTCGGTGCCAGCGCCAGGCGCTCTCGACGATGCTCCGCAGGTCCGTATGCGCCGGCGTCCAGCCGAGCACCTCGCGGGCCCGATCCGAGGAGGCGATCAGCGTCGCCGGGTCGCCCGGGCGGCGCGGCGCGACGACCTGGCCGATCGGGCGCCCCACCACCTGCTCGGCCACGGTCACGACCTCGCGCACCGAGAAGCCCTTCCCGTTGCCGAGATTGAACACGCCGCTCACCCCACGCCCCATCGCGTCGAGCGCGCGGACGTGCGCGTCGGCGAGATCCTCGATGTGGATGTAGTCGCGCACGCAGGTGCCGTCGGGGGTCGGGTAGTCGTCGCCGAAGATCCGGATCTCTCCGCCCTGTACGGCGGCGCGGAGCACGAGCGGCACGAGGTGCGTCTCGTGGTCGCGGTCCTCGCCTCGTTCCTCCGACGCTCCGGCCGCGTTGAAGTAGCGGAGCGAGATCCATCGCCAGTCGCGGAGCCTTCCGTACCAGTCGAGGATGCGCTCGATCATGAGCTTGGATTCGCCGTACGGATTCGTCGGCGCCGTGGCCGCCTCCTCGGTGATCGGGACCCGATCCGGCTCCCCGTACGTGGCCGCGGTGGAGGACAGGACGAAACGTCGCGCGCCGCGCGCGCCCGCCTCCTCCAGCAGATTCACCGACGCGCCGACGTTGTTCTCGAAGTACTTGCCGGGATCCTCCATCGATTCGCCGACGAGACTCGCGGCCGCAAAGTGCATCACCGCATCCAGGTCGTGTCCGGCGAGCGCGCGTCGCACCGCGGCCCGATCCCGCAGGTCCGCATCGACGAAGCCGGCTTGCGGCGGCACCGCCTCGCGGTGTCCCGTGCTCAGGTTGTCGAGCACGAGCACGTCGTGCCCCTCGCGCAGCAGTCGCTCGCACGCGACGCTTCCGATGTAGCCGGCGCCGCCGGTGACGAGGATCTTCATCCGTTCCTTTCCCCCGTGCCGCACTCTTGTCGCACCCGCTACGAAACCGAGCGGAGGGTCACCCAGGTTCCTCTCTCCCCGGAGGCGTGTCAACTTCCCGCCACCGCGCACAAGGGCCGGAAACCCGCTCCCGGAGCGGCTTTCGGGCCCTCGGGCCGCAGGGAGACGGGTCGCCAACTTGACGTCGAAGTCGCGATTCTGCTAGTCTCGACTTGCTCACGTTACCGGAAGCGGCGGAGCTTATGGCCCCCCGTCAACTTCGCTGAACCCGCAACTCCGGAATGAGGCAGCCTGCCGAGCATGGTTTACATCAGCAAGGACCGCAGCTTCGCCCGCGACGTCGCCGAGAGACACGGAACCGAGTCGATGCAGCATTCCGTGGCCCGGATCTACGGTCGCCCCGACGACGTCGTCGACTGCGAGCCAATGCAGACCTGGTACTACTACAACGAACGGGTCGCTTTCGTTTTCGAGAGGGACCGGATCAGCCAGATTACCGAGCTACAGTCCTACTGACGGGGCGCTTCCAGAGACCCCACGGCCGTAGGACGTCAGGAAGAGGCACCGAGCCACGAGGTATGGGCTCGGTGCCTTTTCTCTTGGGCCTCCGCGGTGTCCCCGACCGGACGCGCCGCTCCCCGCCGTCCGCCGCCGCGACTCTTTGTCGATCGTCCCGCTGTTTCGGCAGATCCGGCCGATCGTGAAAGATCTGGGCCGACCTCTCTTTCCGCACCACAATGTGGCCGAAATGGAGAGTGGGTTCCCCCGCGGAGTGCTCCTTGGCGAATCGAACGTCGTCCCTGCGCCGCCTCGCGTCTCCGGACGCGATCCTGTTCCTCGTCACGATCGCGTTCCTGTTCGACGTGGCGCTGACCGGCCGGGCTTATCTGCTGCGTGACATCCTGACCTTCTTCCACCCGTGGCAGACCGCGGTGAAGGAGCTCGTCCGCGGGGGTGCGCTCCCGTTGTGGAATCACGACACGTACTGCGGCATCCCGCTGCTGGCGAACCTGCAGAGCGGCGTGTTCTATCCGCTGAACTGGCTCTACTGGATCCTGCCGTTCGACGTGGCGCTCACGGCGACGTCCGTGCTGCACCTCGCGATCGGCGCCGTCCTGATGCGACGTTTCCTCGGACGCATCGGCCTGTCCGCGACACCGGCGCTGCTCGGCGGCGCGCTGTTCGCGTTCAGCACGTGGACCGTTTCGTATCTCGAGTTCCCGATGAAGCTCGGGTCCGCGGTGTGGACGCCGCTCCTGTGGTCGGGCCTGCTCGACGCGATGCGCTTCGGACAGCGACGCGGCGTGCTTCGCGCCGCGATCGCGGTCGCGTTGTCGGTGGTGGCGGGCTATCCGCAGCTCGCGTTCTTCGGGCTGCTGTCGGGCACCTTGCTCGCGGCCTTCCTGTTCCCGGAAGCGGCCGCCGAGCCGGGAGCGACGCCGGCGGGACGCCTGCACCGCGTACTGGCGTGGCCGGTCGCGCTCGGGGTCGGCGCGCTCGTGGCGGCCGCGCAGCTCGTCCCCGCGGCCGAGATGACCCGCTGGTCGGCGAAGACCGAACCGTACGAGACGGTCGTGGCGGTGTCCCGCTCACTCCCCTGGAAGGGGCTGGCGGGGCTCGTGGATCCGTTCTTCCTCGGATTCCCCGGCATCGACCGGTACTGGGGCGGCGACCTCGTGGAGTACTGCTTCGGCGCGATCGGGATCGGACCGCTCGGGTTGCTGCTGGCGCTCGCCGCGCTCCCGACACTTGCGGGAATGGGGCGACGGCCGCGACGTCACCGCGGGGAGCCCGCCGAGGCGCCGGTCGTGCCGGCGGTGCTCACGCGCTTTCTTCTCGCGGGAACGGTGCTCGGACTCGTGCTCGCGCTCGGCCGGCACACCCCGATCTACCCCTGGCTGCACGATCACGTGCCGGGCTTCGGACGTTCACGGTGGCCTTCGACGGCCGGCTTCCTGGTCGTGCTGCACCTCGCGCCGCTCGCGGCGATCGGGCTCGCGCGCGTCCGCCGTTCCGCGACGCGCCTGCGTCATCTCGCGTTCGCGACGGCCGGCGTGGGGCTCGCGCTCGTGCTCGCGGCTCTGCTCGCGCGCGGCCCCCTCGCGGAGACGTTCCGCGCGATGCAGCTGGCCGGCTCGCCTCCGTACCAGGCCGAGGCGTACGAGGCGTTCCGCGCGGACTGGATCTCTTCGCTGCTCGTCCGCGGAAGTCTCGTCCTCGCGGCCGGCGCCGTCGGCCTCGTGGTGGAGATCCGTTCCCGCGCGACGGTCGCGTGGGTCGTCTTCGCGCTGCTCGATCTGTTCCTCGCGGCGCGGTCGCTCGAGATGCCGACCGAGCGTGGCTTCTACGATCGCGTTCCCGCGGAGTCTCGCGAGCTCGCCGCGGAGCTCGACGGCCGGCGACTCTACACGCCGCGCTCCACCGATCAGCTCGGCAACTTCCTCTACGGTTGCCGCAATCCCACGTCGTTCGTGTGGGCGCAGCGTGCGCTGCTGTGCAATGCGAACGTCCCCGCCGGTGTCGCGCAGGTGCAGGGGTGCGAACCGCTGAATCCGCGACGACACGAAGCGTTCGTCCAGATCTTCGACGACGAGGCCAAGACTCCGCACGCGATCCGCGAGCGCATCTTCGATCTGTGGGACGCCGCGCGGATGCTCGAGGTGAAGGGTGTGCCGCCGCGCGACGTCCCCGACCTCGAAGATCCCGAGGCGGGCTTCACCTGGAACCATCACGAGCCTCGCCTCGGGCGCGCCTCCGTGGTGTCCGGATGGCGAACCCTGGAAGAGGGTCCCGCGGTGCTGGAGACCCTGTTCGGTCCCTCGCACGACCCCGGCCGGATCACGTTGCTGGAGGTGCCGGACGGGCAGCCCGAGCCGCCCGAGCCGCAACGGACCCCGACGGGCCGCGCGATCGCGGTGGAGTGGACGAACGGACCGAACTCGCTGCGGGCCGGCTGGGTCGGCGGCGACGGGGGAATGCTCCGGGTCCTCGAAAGCTGGGCGCCGGGTTGGGAGGCGCGCGTGAACGGACAGCCCGCGCCCGTGTACCGCGCCGACTTCCTGTTCCTCGCGGTTCCGGTCCCGCCCGGCACCGTGACCGTGGAGCTCGATTACCGGCCGAAGAGCGTCCGGAACGGGCTCCTCGCGTCGGCAGGAGGCCTGCTGCTGCTCGGCCTGCTCGCCTGGCCGCAACGACGTTCCGGGGCGCTCGGTCCGACCGATTCCTGATATGTTCCCGGATCGGGGCGGCGCCCGAACCCTCGACCCGCGCCGCCGGCACCCGTTCGCGGAGAGAACGTCATGGGGCGCGTCGTCGCCATTCACATCGCCTCGAAGCCGGGCGATGCCCCGTTCGAGATCTCGGAGGCGTCGCTCGTGCCCGGTCGCGGCATCGAGGGCGACCGCAAGTACCTCGCCGCCGGCGAGAAGGGACTCGAGGAACCGGGTACGGCCGTGACTTTCATCGAGGCCGAAGCGCTCGCGGCGATCCGGCACGAATCCGACATCGAGCTCTCGGCCGCCGCGAGCCGGCGCAACGTCCTCACGGAACGCGTCGCGCTGAATCATCTCGTCGGCCGGCGCTTCCGGGTCGGCGAGACCGAGCTGGAGGGCTTCGAGCTCTGCGAACCGTGCCGTTACCTGCAGGAGCTCAACGGGATCCCGAATCTCGTGTCCGCCCTGCTGCACCGCGGCGGACTGCGCGCCCGGATCGTCAAGGGCGGAACGATCCGTCCCGGGGATCCGATCGAGGAGCTGTGAGCGCGACGTCGCGCCGCTGGGCGCCGATCGCACGCGCGACCGCGACCGCGCTGACGGCGGCGACTCTCGTGTGGGCCGCGGGATGCAGCCGGCCCGAGGCATTCAG
>JAGQIB010000047.1 GCA_020431545.1 Gemmatimonadota bacterium | reverse complement strand
CCGGCGGGGCCGACGGATCCGCCGGAAGCCCTTGCGGGTCCATCAGCCGCGCCCGGTCGCAGCCGGCGCCGACACGACCTCGGCGAACACGTCGGCCGCGCGCGCGACGTCTTCGCGCGAGACGTCGAGGTGAGTCACGGCGCGCAGAAGCGTCACTCCGAACGGGACGAGCAGCACGTCGCGTTTCGCGAGCTCGGTCGCGAGCTCGATCGGGGTGCGGCCCGTCTCCGCCACGTCGAGCACCACGATGTTCGATTGCGTGGCCTCGAGGTCGACTCTCACCCCAGGCAGTCCCGCGGCACGCTCCGCGAACAGGCGCGCGTTCGAGTGGTCTTCACCGACGCGGTCGAGCAGGTGGTCGAGCGCCCACAGCGCGCCGGCCGCGAGCAGGCCGGATTGCCGCATCCCGCCGCCCATTCGCTTGCGATGCACCCAGCACCCGTCCACGAATGCGCGCGTGCCCACCACCAGCGAACCGACGGGAGCGCCGAGCCCCTTGGACACGCACACGGAGACGGAGTCCGCGTGGTGCGCGATGCGGGCGGGGGAGAGGCCGGTGGCGGCGGCGGCGTTCCAGAGGCGCGCGCCGTCGAGGTGCACCGGAAGGTCCGCGTCGTGAGCGACCTGCGCCACGGCGTCGAGCTGATCCTGCGGCCACACCGAGCCGCCGGCTGCGTTGTGCGTGTTCTCGAGCCACACGAGCGACGTCTGCGGGCAATGCGGCACCTGCGGGCGGATCGCCCGCCGCACCGCATCCGGCGTGATCGTCCCGCGCGTCCCGTCGATCGGCCAGAAGCCCACGCCCGAGAGAGCGGCCGCGGCGCCCGCCTCGAACTGCAGGACGTGGGAGCCGCGCTCCAGGATCACCTCGTCGCCCGGCCGCGCGTGGGCGCGCACGGCGATCTGGTTCGCCATCGTGCCGCTCGGCACGAACAGCGCCGCTTCCTTGCCGAGGAGCTCCGCCACCCGGTGCTCGAGCCGCTCGACCGTCGGGTCGTGGCCCAGAACGTCGTCGCCGACCTCGGCCGCGGCGATCGCCGCGCGCATCTCGGGACCGGGCTTCGTGACCGTATCGGAGCGAAGGTCGATCATGGGGGGAACCTCCGGCCGCTGCAGCAGGGGTCGACCGGGCAGGGTACCACGCGGGCGGGCGCAGCGTCGACGCGGCCCCACGAGACGGCTAGCCGTCCGCGGCGCCCAGCCGATCCAGTAGCCATGCGCGCGCGAACGTCCAGTCGCGCTTGACGGTGCGCACCGCGACGCCGAGCGCCTCCGCAGTCTCCTCGAGACTCAGACCCGAGTAGAACCGGAGTCGGACCACGCGCCCCGCCCGGGGATCGTTGCGCTCCAGGCTCGTGATCGCATCCTCCAGGGCCAGGAGCTCGTTCGGATCCCACTCGATCGCGAGGTCCAGGGCCGGAACGTCGGAGATGGAGATGCGCTGGGCCGGTCGGCCCTCGTCGTCGCCGCCGCGCTTGCGGCGACCGCGGGCGCGCGCACGCTCGATCAGGATCCGGCGCATCGCCTCCGCCGCGGCCGCGAAGAAGTGGGCGCGATTCTCCCACGTCGGCGAGTCGTCCCCGCGCAGGCGGAGATAAGCCTCGTGCACGAGCTCCGTCGTACGGAGCGTGCGCCCCCGCTCGTGCCGCATGCGCGAGTGGGCGAGATCCCGCAGCTCGGTATAGAGCGTCTCGAGCATCCGCTCCGTCGGTTGCGCTCCGGGCTCGCGCGGCGCGTCGGTCATGGTGCGGACTTCTCGGCGCGTTCGGCTTCGCGACGGTCGGCTTCCTGACGGAGGCTGTCGGCTTCGGCCACGTTCGCGGTCGCGTCCGCGAGCGTGCGCATCGACTTGACCGTGTCCGGGTGAAGGGGGCCGAGTGCTGAGGATCGAAGCGCGAGTGCCCTTCGCGCGCAGTCCTCCGCCTCGCGCGGGCGACCCTCCTCGGTGAGCACGACCGCGAGGTTGTTGAGACTCATCGCGACGTTCGGGTGATCTTCGCCGAGTAGTCGGAGATTCATGTCCAGGGCCTCGCGGTAGTAGCGCTCGGCGTCGGACAGCCGGCCCTGCACGCGGCACAGAACGCCCAGGTTGTTCAGCGAAGTCGCGATCTCGGGATGTCCGCCCTCGCCGTACGCCCGGCGTCGGATGTCGAGCGCCTTCACGTACAGACTCTCCGCGCCGAGGTAGTCTCCCTGCTGCTTCCGGAGCAATCCCCAGCTGTTGTAGATCGACGCGACGCCCGGGTGGTCCGGCCCCAGCAGCTTCTCGTTCAGCTCGGCGGCGGAGGCGAACAGCGGCTCCGCTTCGTCGAACTTCCGCTGGGCGCGCAGGGCACTCGCGAGATTGCTCAGATCGGCGGCGACGTACGCGCTCTCCTCGCCGCGGTTCGCGCGGTTCGCTTCCAGCGCGCGCCGATACGCGTGCTCCGCGTCCTCGATGCGGCCGAGCGCCTGGTAGGTTCGCCCGAGATACGACCAGTTCGAGCCGTACGTGGGCAGACCCTGCAGCGAGGCGGCGTCCAGGACCCGGATCGCCTCCTCCTCCTGGCTTGCCGCGTCCTCGTAGCGCCCGAGCTCCTGGTAGGTTCGCCCGAGTTCCGCCGTGGCGTGGGAGAGAGCGCGCGGCGACGCGTCGCGCCGGCGAGAAAGCCCCGCCACCACGTCTTCTTGAAGCGCCAGCGCGGAGTCCGGCAGGCCGCGGCTCCGGAAGATCGACGCGAGTCGACCCTTGGCCTCCAGCGTGCCGGGGCCGAACGGTCCCTGCGCGGATTCGTAGGCGCGAATCGCGCGTCGCGCGAGAGAGTCCGCGGAATCCAGTTCGGAGAGACTCTCGTACGAGTACGCCATCGTCTGGGCGGCCGCCGCCTCGACTTCCGGCTCGTCGTGCAGCTCGTCGAGATCGTGGGCCGCGGCATCGAGGAGATCGCGCACGCTCACGTCGCCTCCGCCGGAACGCAGCGGGTTCGCGCCGGCGAGCATCGTCTGCAGGAACGAGTTCATGCGCTCGGCCTTCATGCGCTCGACCTGCTGGCGTCCGTACAGCACGGACATCGAGACGCCGAACGCCACGAGCAGCGTGAACACCGTGCCGGCAAACGCCACTCCGCGTCGATGGCGTCGCACGAAGCGGTGGACCTGGTAGGCGACGCTCGGCGGATGTGCGGTCACGGCGTCGCCGTTCAGCGCCGCGCGGACGTCCTCCGCGAGCGCGTCGACGCTCGCGTAGCGGCGCGCCGGTTCCTTCTCGAGTGCGCGCAACGTGATCCACTCGAGGTCCCCGCGCAATCGGCGGGCGAGCGCGCTGACGTCGGAACGTCGAGCCGCGGCGACGGTCGGGGCACGCTCCCCGAGCGTCGCGAGTCGCGCTCCGAGTCGCGGGGCCGGCGTCTCGCGAACGGCGCGAAGCATCGCCGTCACCGAATCGTCCGCCAGGTCTCCGCGATCGAACGGCCGCGCGCCGACGAGCAGCTCGTAGAGCAACACGCCGAGCGAGTAGACGTCGGAGCGGGTATCGACCGAGACGCCGGAGGATTCCGCCTGTTCCGGGCTCATGTACTCGGGAGTTCCGATCAGCATCCCGATCTGCGTATGGACCGTCTCGGTGGAGAGGCGCGGCCCGAGCGCCTTGGCCACACCGAAGTCGATGACCTTCACCTGCGGGCGGCCGTCGCCTTCGGTGACGAGGACATTGCTCGGCTTCAGGTCGCGGTGGATCACGCCCTTCTGGTGCGCGTGCTGCAC